>CAJOGG010000007.1 GCA_905234205.1 uncultured Synergistales bacterium
GTGTAGACTTCCTCAAGCGCGAAAGGTTCATAATGTTCGTCCTTCTTCTTGTACTTATCGAACACGTACCCGCATAATCCAGCCGCTTCGCCCAACGCTGCGCACAAGCCTTTACATTCTTTAAAGCCCTCAAGAATCACACGTGAGCTCTTATTATGTTGACGACCGATTGAACGTAATCCCCAAGCCAACGAGTCACGCAGCAATTTCACGTTACACTTCTCGCGTTTACCTAGGCCAAGCAGATATAAATTCTTCACACCCGAGTCAAACACTGGGACTCTGAATAAGCTACCTTTTTTGCCGGTGAAGTCCTTGCGCTCAATTACCCCATTAACAATTTCTCCGAGCCTGTCATCAAGCCCGGAGCATTTGTCGTTCTCACATAGTGGCAATAGAATTGAATCTACCGCACTATTATCAAATCGTTTAACCTGCATTCTAGCGAGCAGCCCTCTTAACAAATCCTGAGCGTAAACACTTCGTGCATACTTTTACTTTGAGTAACTCTCCGTCACCAGCGTCTACTCTGACCGTTTGAAGATTGATATTCCAGCGTCTACGTGTATGACGGTTTGAATGGCTCACGGCGTTTCCAGCTACAGGACCACGTCCGCAGAAATCACAATATTTTGCCATAATTGACAATTCCTCCTAATTAACTTCATGAAATTAATTTACGCGGGCTATTATAGCAAAAAGGGGTATAATTCACGAAAATTCATTCAGGAGGTTATTATTTATGAAAACCGCAGCAGTATTTCTCATCAACGGCTTTGAAGAGACAGAGGCACTCACAACAGTAGATATTTTACGACGAGGCGGCGTTGTTGTTACGACAGTTTCATTAATGCCCGGTCAGGAAGTTATCAGCAAGAATAAAATTCCCGTAAGAGCTGACGCGATGTTTGACTCGATCAAGAACGAAAAATTTGACATGCTTGTATTACCCGGAGGCACTCTAACAATCAAGGACCACGAAGGACTTCAGGAGCTTATCAAGAAATATCACATGGACGGCAAATTAATCGGGGCTATCTGTGCAGCACCTGCGGCTCTCGGTAAGGCTGGAGTCCTGGCCGGGAAAACTGCTGTATGTTATCCAGGACTTGAAAGTCATTTAACGGGTGCGCGAATTGGTCATAACATCGTGGAGACTGACGGCAATATAACGACTGCGAAGGGGCCGGCTGTAACTCCGTTCTTTGCGTTGAAGCTCTTAGAGATTCTTGAGGGCAAGGCTATGGCTGATGAAGTTGCAGAAGCTTTCTTGATCCCATTGGTATATAACAGGTAAATGTATCCGACATTATTCACGATATTCGGCTTTAGAGTCGACACGTACAGCGTAGTTTGGTTCATAGCGTTATCGCTTGCAATAGTGTGGGTGATAAAACGGCTGGAACTTTACGAGATTGACGAGGACGAGGCACGCACGATTATGAGCGTGTCTTTTTTCTGCATGTTGTTAGGAGCGCGTTCACCCGAATATATTGCTAACTGGAAAATTTATTTCAATAGGCCGTCGTTGTTGCTTGACTTGAATCGCGGAGGCTTGCATGAAGTTGGAGCTATATCCGGAGCTTTTCTGGCTGCGTTTTTAATGAGCGTTATTCGTCGCAAAATTTCGTTCCTGAAATTGTGTGAGGCTGCTGCTATGCCTGCATTGCTTGCTATAGCTGTGGGGCGTTGGGGTTGTTTCCTGAATGGTTGTTGCGTTGGGTTACACTCTGACTTTTTCACGGCGGTACATTTTCCGAGGGACGCAGAAGGATTTTTGAGGCACCCTGTACAAGTTTATTACTCGCTCGCTGCGTTTGTGATTATGTTCGTGATGTTGTTCGTTGAGAAAAAATTCACGCGCTATAAATATCATTCAGTGATCGCTCCGTTGACCTTGATCTTGTATTCGCTGATGAGAATCTTTGTCGATTACACGAGAGTGCGTGGTTCTTTGTTGTCCAGAGTCGCACATCATTGGAACTATAAATTGCTAGTCTATGCACTTCCTTTGGAGATATTATGGCTTGTTTATGGAGCGTATATTTATTTTTTTCGAGAGGCTCGTAAATAATTGTGAACGCTGAAAAATTTGCGAGTTTTTGTAGTTGAAAATGTAGTTGAAAAAATCTTACCTGAAGGCTATCCGGAATCGTTGGAAAAATCACGCGCATATTATATTGCACTAAGTCAAAATTAGTGAATTATAGTCAGTAAAACGGAGCATGAACTTATTCACACTCACGACTAAAATATTTCGCCGTATAAAAAATTTGTATGGAGGTATTTTGTTAGAGATGACAAGCAAAAAATTTATGGCGCTATTCCTGACGCTTGCAATGATTCTTACGACAACAGGAGGGGCTTTTGCGGCACTTTCACCGATCGCGCTCTCACAATCTAATCCGATAGTCCCCATAGTTAAGAATGCATCTATCGCCGTGGTTAATATTGACGTTGAGAAAACCGCAACAAGATCATTCTCACCATTTCCATTTGATGACGATCCGATCTTCAAAAGATTTTTCGGGGACACGTTCAAAGAGTTCACGCGTTCAGTACCAATGAAGGGAAGAGGTTCAGGCTTCATAGTCTCAAAAGAAGGCTTAATCCTCACGAATAATCACGTCGTTGATGGCGTTGACAAAATCACAGTGTCAGTTCTGCTGAAGGACGGCGACAAGAAAACTTACCCGGCTACGATAAAGGGCAATGACCCCGCTTATGACTTGGCCGTGATAAAAATTGAACCCGATGAAGATTTACCGGTGCTTGAGCTTGGAGACTCTGACGCGCTTGAAGTTGGCGAGTTCGTCGTAGCTATAGGTAACCCTTACGGCTTTGAACATTCAGTTACGGCTGGAGTCATCAGCGCAAAAAATCGTAGCATTCACGCACAAGACGTAAACTTTGATGACTTTCTCCAGACCGACGCGGCAATTAACCCCGGCAACTCCGGCGGACCATTACTCAACATGGAAGGCAAAGTCGTAGGAATTAACACAGCTATCGTTCCTTATGCTCAAGGCTTGGGATTTGCAATTCCAGTCAACAAAGCTAAAGAGATTATGGGCGATTTAGTTTCTTATGGACGAGTCAAACGCGGCTGGCTTGGTGTATCCATAAGGGATATTGATCCGAAAATTGCCAAGGCTTACAAAGTTGATGGCACTCAAGGCGCAATGATCGCTGATGTATTCAAAGGCGACCCCGCGGACAAAGCAGGCCTCAAACGCGCCGATATAGTTGTTGAGATTAACGGAGAAAAGATTAAGGACGCAAACGCATTCGTGCAGAAGATCAGAACGCTTGCCCCCGGTTCAGTTGCTAAACTTGTAGTAATTCGTAGAGGCAAGAAAATGAACTTTGAAGTAAAACTCGCAGAACGCGCTAATTCAGCAGACGGCCGACCGGAAACTTCATCAACGTCATCAGGAGAAAAGGCTGAAAGCGATGGAAGTGACGTGTTAAAGGAATTCGGGATCAGCAAGGTTGAGAAAATCAACGACACTTTGAGACGAAAATACAGGCTTGCTTCAGACGCTGAAGGACTCGTTGTAACTGAACTTGATAGAAATTCCAAGGCTGTGTTTGATGGCGAAGTCAATGAGGGCGATATTATTCTTGACGTCAACGGCCAAGAAGTCAGCTCGACGGAAGATATTAAAAAAGCTATGGGCGACGAAGATTCGATTTTGTTGTTCCTGGAGCGTGACGGATCGCCGTTTTTGATCTCAATCACTAAGGAAGAGAAGAAGTAAGAACATTAACAAGAGTCCCGGTGATGAGCCGGGATTTATTTTTGCCATACAACTTGCGATTGTCTTTGTTCCCTGTCATTGTTCAAAGAGTTTTCGGCTTCGTCGATAATTCCATCTATAGTTTCGGTCTTGCTAAAATGTTCGTACTTGGCCCAGCCGATATTGACTCGTAAATGATAGGGTAAGCCCCTTGACATTGCAGCGTTGCTTATGTAATTGCGAATGTGTTCGATAAATAATTCCCTATCATCTTTATTTTCAACCTCAGCAGTGATTATAAAGTCGTCACCGTAATATCTAGATATATAACATTGATGTTCTTCGTCGCGAAATTTCTTGAAAGCCCCGGCTATTATCTTCAAAGCTTTGTCCCCTTCATGGCGTCCGTAACGTGAATTTATTACCGACATTCCATCAACGTCAATCATAAAAACGTGAAGTAAATCAAGCTTCGAGTTCTCGTCGTTAAAAATTTCTGATAAGCTTCTGTATAAGCCGTTCTTGTTTGGAATCTTTGTTAATGGGTCTATTGATACGAGGCTCTCGGAGTAATTCAAGTACATGATTATATCGGCAATGATCATCACGTAGCACAAGAACGTGTTCTTCCAGTTTCGCGTCTGAATCCAAATGAGACTCACTATCACTAACACATACACTGCAGTAAGCAATCTCGTCTTATTTTTCCCCGCACGTTTTGTATTCAAGTGGGCAGTGTGCCTTGTAAGGATCATGTACTTAATCATTAACAAGCCCGCAAAAACGAACGACAGCAAATTTATCCCTATCATTGTTTTCTTGGCTATGTCGGAATTAGGAATTATATTCACGTCAATCAACACGCTTAAAAATTTTGTCAGGCAATAAATTATCTCGACAAACAACATCCTGCTCCATACTACACGAGCTTCAGTTTGATCCGATGAATTTTGTTGACGGTTGAAGAGAATGACAAACACCACCATACACATAATGTAGGCTTCCATACTCAAAAACGCGTAACCAGTATTTGAGAAAGTTGTCGTAGTATCTTCGAAAATTTTGGCAATCGAGGCAATTAAAGACATGCTTCGTTCCTCCTCATAAATCTTTTTTGAATTTTGAATGAATATTATAGCCTTATCCATATACGCATAAGCAAGCGCAAAATATTTTCCCGTCGCTTTAGTTATTGAATGCCAAAAATTTTTGAGTATAATTTAACCCGTTTTAGCAATTATTCACGCGATAACTAATCATTTATAGGGGAGGTGAGCAATATAATGGCGGATAACCCAACAATCGCTGAGATCAAAGCAGCAGAAATTCAAGCCGCTAATGCTGTGCAGAAAGCTAAAGAGGACGCAGCCAAGAAGCTCAATAGAGCAAGTGCCGACGCTGAAAACTCTTTGAAGGAAGCACGACAGAACGCCGCACGACAATTTAGGGACAAGATACGCAGAGCCGAAGAAGCAGCCGAGACGAAAGCCCAAGCTGTTTTATCAAAGCGAGAGGCAGACGCTAAAGCTTTTTACGACAAGAACAAGAGTAAGATTCAAGCTGCAGCTTCATTCATAACGGAAGAGGTGATCAAGAAATATGGGAGTAGCCAAGCTTAAGAAGGCGGAACTTTATTATCACAAATCCGTTCATGAACAAATTGCCGCCGCTCTTCAAGAAACAGGAGCTTGTCAGATAATCAGCACCACCGAGGAAAATCAAACTCACCCCGCTGAAGTTGAAGCCCTTATCTCGAAGAATGAAGAGATGCTTGCCGATGTTCGTTATCTTAACAGGACATTGACCCCTCATTATGTTGATCCAGTCCCTGCGCTCGACAGAATGTTAGGTGAACGCCCTGAAGTTACCATGAGTGAACTTGAGGAACTTGCATCTACGACGGATTTGAAGGCGGTCTGCGATAAGACTCGCAATGTTGAACACGATACAGCAGACGTGAGACTCAAACTCTCTGAAGCAAGATTGAACGTTTCGATTTTGTCTTCATTGGGATTTTTTGAGTATCCGCTCTCTGTAATAACTGAAGGAACCCAAACTCTTACAGGCTTAGTGGGGACGATTAAGGCCGAGAAGATTGAAGGGTTAAAGGCTGCGTTAGGTGATTTCTCGTTATTTGCACATGACACTGAATTAATCATTGCTCCTTATGACGTGAAGAACAAAACGCAAGATGTGTACGTGGCTTTGCTTTATGCTCGAAGTGTTGAAGCGTCGGTTAAAGAACTCTGCGCTAAAAATGGCGTATCGTTTGTAGAAATTCCGGCAACATTCAAAGAGACTCCGGCTGAAGAGCTTGAGAAGTACACGGCTTCAATAACGGATCTTGAGGCTAAAGAGTCAGACTTGGCCGAAAAATTAGCAGCTATAGCTCAAGAATGTGTGCCGACTGTTCAGAAACTCTCTGACTATTACAATAGTTTAGCGACGAGATACAACGGGACTGCACAGAGCGAAGAGACTGATTGTGCAATGTTGACTCGATTCTGGCTTCCGGCAAGCCGTGCTGACGAGATTAGAGCAAAGATCGAAGCTATAAGCCCGGAGATTGATTTAACGTTAGCTGATCCTGAACCAGGAGAAGAGCCTCCGTCGTTGTTGAACAATGGAAGCTTGATTAGGCCGTTTAACATTCTCACGGAGCTATATTCATCACCGACTTACAGGGGCATTGATCCTACACCGTTGCTTGCGCCATTCTTCTGGGTATTCTTTGGAATGTGCTTGGGCGATGCTGGATACGCGCTTGTAGTGTTCGGGACGATTCTTTATGTATTCAAGAAGTACAAGAAAATTTCACTGGGCGTTAAGGATTTCATCAAATTATTCTTATTCTGTTCGGTGTCTACGTTTATTTACGGCGTTATTTCGGGCTCATTCTTCGGGAATTTCATTGACAGCTTTGTGCCGATCTTAGTACCGTTGAAGAACTCGTTAATGCTTGTTGACCCAATGACAAACCCAATGCAAGTTTTAGGCATTTCGTTATTGTTGGGCGTAATTCATTTGATGTTCGGTTTATTAATTGCAGCGTATGACAAATTACGTTCAGGGCAGTTTATCGACGCTATCGGGAATGACATTTCCTGGTTCTTGTTAATCGTGGGCTTGTGCTTACTTGGAACAGGAATGGGAGGAATGTTGCCGCCACACTTTGTCCAGATAGGTCAAGCAATGGCTGGTATCGGAGCTGTAATAATTTTCCTGTACGCTGGCAAAGGTAAGAAGGGCATAATCAGCAAAATCATATCCGGCTTCTTAGCGTTATACGGATCGACATCATATTTAGGCGATATTTTGAGTTACAGCAGATTGTTAGCACTTGGCTTTGGTTCAGCTGTTATCGGAATGGTTATTAACTTACTCGGCGGACTTGCTGCTGATATTCCGTACGTGGGCTGGCTCATTGCTATAGTCGTAATAATCGGCGGCCATATTTTCAGTATCGCAATTAACATACTCGGCTCATTCGTTCACCCGTTGAGATTACAGTATGTTGAGTTTTTCGGAAAGTTTTATAGCGGTGGTGGAGAAGCCTTTACCCCGTTGACGCTCTCACAGGAATATGTAAACGTGAAGGCGTAGAAATTTTATTTATTCATGAAAGGAACGTGTAAATCATTATGGAAATGTTAGGACTTTCACTCGCTCTGTTCGGTGCAGCATTAGCGGCAGCCCTTGCAGGAATCGGATCAGCAATCGGTATAGGTGTTGCAGGTGGAGCAGCAGCAGGTGTTATGACAGAAGACCCCAACAAATTTGGATCATGCTTAATTCTTCAGGCTCTTCCCGGAACACAGGGAATTTACGGCCTTCTTATTGCTTTCTTCGTGCTTAACAAGATCGGACTTCTTGGCGGAGCTGGTGCATATGCTCTTACATGGAACCAGGGACTTCAGATTTTTGCCTCATGCCTCCCAATCGGTTTAGTAGGTTGGTATTCAGCTATCTGGCAGGGCAGAACTTCAGCCGCATCAATTCAGATGATTAGCAAAAAGCCTGAAGCAATGGGTAAAGCAATAATCCTCCCCGCAATGGTTGAGACATACGCCGTTCTTGCTCTTCTTACGAGTATATTAATGCTCATGGGAGTACAGGTAGGCTAGTCGGGCAGGTGTTGAATAATGGCACTTGCAGATATTAAAGCGAAAATCAAAGCCGATTCACAAGCCCAGATAAAGGCACTCGAAGCAGAAAACGACGCTAAAGTACGAGAGATAAGCCGCAAGGTAAACGCCGAGATCAAAGAAGTTCAGGACGCATATGCTGTAAGACTTGGCAAGGAAGAACCTGAAGTGTTACGTCGTCGCGAGATAGTTGCAGAACTTGACGCGAAGAGAATCGATCTTGGTGTACGTCAAAAACTCGTCGGCGAAGCTTTTGAAGCATCGTTGAAGCAACTGGTTGAAATGGCCCCGGATAAATACGTGAAGTTCGCGGATAAATTAATGGCTCAAGCTGTATCAACCGGTAAAGAAGTCGTGTTCGTCGGCAAAAACGAGAAACATTTAGATCAACGCTGGGTAGACGGTTACAACGCGTCCCATAACACAACGCTAACTCTTTCACAGGAGAGACTCCCAATAGCTGGCGGTTTCGTTCTTAGAAATGACAAGATCGACACAAATTGTTCATGGGAAATGTTGCTTGCTGATGCTCGCGCTGATATAGAGACTGAAGTAGTGAAGCGTTTATTCGCGTAAGGGGGTGCTGCAGTGAGTAGTTACGTATACACCGTGGCAAGATTGCGGGGTATGGAAAATCACTTACTGGACACGGCGTTCTTTTCGCGACTTATGGATAGCGCAAGTATTGATGACGCAGTAAAGGCACTCGGTGAAACTTCATATTCACAATGGATTACGGGCGCAGGAAGCTTTGACAAAGCCATTGACTCGGAGATTTTGGCAACGTGTGAAGAGCTTGCAAGCTTTGTACCTGATAAAGAACTGCTTGATATTTTCAGGCTGCCTTATGATTTCCATAACGTGAAAGTTTTGCTGAAGGGTTTATTCAAGGTCAGAGGCGGAGATACTGAAGGCCGACGTTACGATTTAATTTCCAAGCTTGGAACAATTGACACAGAAGAGCTTACGAATGCGATCGAGACGGAGGAATACGGATTCTTACCTTATGGACTCACTGACTTAATCCCGGCTTGCTGGCAACTCTGGGACGCTACGAAAAATGCTCAAGCTGTTGAGTTATTGATAGATCACCAGATGTTCAAAGCTATGTTGGGCGTGGCTGAAAAGTTGAATATCCCCGACGTTACTAACTGGGTGCGCAACAAAATCGATGCTGAAAACTTGCGCGGAGCTATAAGGCTTGCACGAATGAAATATGACTCGGCCAAGGCGTTACCATTTTTCCATGAGGGCGGAACAATCAGACCGGACGATATGGCGAAATTGTTGAACGAACCGCAGGAAACTTGGAGCAGAATTTTATCTTACACGGATATTAGCAGCGTGTTAGGCGCGTTACAGGAGCAGGGAGATATGAAGGCAGCATTGTCCGACGTGTCAAAGGCTCTTGATGAGTATCTGCTGAAAGTTTTAGAGAAGGCGAAATACTCAATGGACGCTCCGGCAAATGTTTTGCTTTATCTGTTGTCGAAGGAAGCTGAAGCCAGAAATATGCGTGTAGCTCTTGTATGCGTGGCTGGAGGACTTGATCGCGAATTTGGAAGGAGGCTGTTAAGCAATGGCAGATAATAAGCCTATGGCAGCTATTGGCTCGTACGAAATGGCTTTACCTTTCCAGGCTGTAGGAGTTAAGACCGTGATCTTGACCCCGGAAAATCGCGGCACGTTTGAGAAAGTTTTAGAGCAGCTTGCAAGAGAAGATTACGCAGTCGTATTCATTCAGGAAGATTTATTCGTCGAGTTCACTGACAAAGTTGAAGAGATTAACGACAAATACAATACCAGCGTCTTACCTGTTCCCGGACCCTCTGGCGCAACCGGAGCGGGGCTTGCTTCAATCAGAGGCAGCGTAGAGAAGGCCGTTGGTATGGATATTTTTGCGGAAAGATAAATCATGAAGTTGATAATAAAAATCGGAGGCGGGAGAAATTAAATGCCTGAGAAAAAAGAAATCAAAGGAGTAATAGAGAGGATCTCCGGCTCTCTTGTAGTAGCTACGGGTATGACTGGCGCAAGTATGCAGGACGTTGTGCATATCGGCGAACTTGGACTCGTTGGCGAAATACTTGAGGTAAACGGCGATAAGGCTTCTATACAGGTCTATGAAGAGACTTCGGGCTTAATGCCTGGTGAGCCTGTCGTGTCAACCGGAGAACCTTTGAGCGTAGAACTTGGCCCCGGAATCATTGAGCAATTCTATGACGGTATTCAGAGGCCACTTGAATTAATCGAGAAAGCAGCTAAGAGCCACTATATTTCACGTGGTATCAGCGTCCCTGCTCTTGACCGTAACAAGAAATGGGCGTTTGAGCCTAAAGTTAAACCTGGTGATGAAGTAGGCGTTGGCGATATTCTTGGAACTGTTCAGGAAACCGTGGTTGTTGAACACAGAATCATGGTGCCTTATGGAGTCAAAGGCAAAGTCGAACGAATCGAGAAGGGCGAACATACAATCGAGGACGTGATCGCGGTAATTGATGACAACGGAACGAAACACGAGGTCAGAATGTTACAGCGTTGGCCAGTCCGTAGACCTAGACCAGTAAAGACTCGTTTAGCCCCCAACGTTCCAATGACAACAGGCCAAAGAGTCGTTGATGCTTTCTTCCCTGTAGCTCTTGGCGGTACAGCTTGCGTTCCTGGCCCGTTCGGTTCAGGTAAGACTGTTATTCAGCACCAGTTCGCAAAATGGGCACAGGCTCAAATAGTTGTTTATGTCGGTTGCGGTGAACGTGGAAACGAGATGACGGACGTTTTGTTGGAGTTCCCTGAACTTGACGACCCACAGACAGGCCAGCCATTAATGAAGCGTACAACACTCATTGCTAACACGTCTAATATGCCCGTTGCTGCTCGTGAAGCCAGCGTTTATACAGCTATAACACTTGCAGAATATTATCGCGATATGGGTTATTCGGTAGCATTGATGGCAGACTCAACAAGCCGTTGGGCCGAAGCTCTTCGTGAAATGTCAGGACGACTTGAGGAAATGCCCGGTGAAGAAGGTTATCCGGCGTATCTTGGAACACGTCTTGCAAGTTTCTATGAGAGAGCAGGACGCTGTATCGTTATGGGCAAAGAGGGCCGCGAGGGGTCAATCACGGTTATCGGGGCAGTATCACCTCCCGGCGGTGACTTATCAGAGCCCGTTACGCAGAACACGTTACGAGTCACGAAAGTTTTCTGGGGCCTTGATGCAAATCTCGCTTACCAGAGACACTTCCCGGCTATCAACTGGCTTTCAAGTTACTCACTCTACACTGATAGGCTTGATGCTTATTGGGACGAGAAATTTGACGACCAGTGGAGCGGCTTGAGAGTTGAGGCAATGGGACTTCTTGAACAGGAGTCACAACTTAACGAAATCGTAAGACTCGTAGGTATCGACGCACTTTCACGCGATGAACGTATGGTAATGGAGACTGCGAAATCTTTACGTGAGGACTTCTTACACCAGAACGCTTTCCACGAAATTGACACATACGCCTCAATGGATAAGCAGTTTAAGATGTTGAAGACGATCGTTAATTTCCATCATGCCGGACTCGACGCTTTGAGAAAGGGCGCACCCATGAATAAATTATTCAACTTGCCTGTACGTGAACAAATTGCGAGAATGCGTTATCTTGAAGAGAAAGACATTGGCCAGATCGATAAACTTGATGACACAATCAAAGAGCAGGTAAACGCTTTAATCCCTGTCGGAGGTGATACGAATGCTGCCTAGAGAGTACAGGACAATATCAAGCATTTCAGGCCCTCTTATGATGGTCGAGAAAACGCAGGACGTTCGTTATGATGAACTTGTTGAGATCACGTTAAGCAATGGCGAGAAACGTCGTGGCAGAGTTCTTGAGATCGAGAGCGACCGCGCATTAGTTCAGGTTTTCGAGGGTACGTCAGGAATCGAGAACGAGGACACTAAAGTTAGATTCGTCGGAAAAGTTTTGACCCTCCCTGTATCAAAGGACATGCTCGGAAGAGTCTTCAACGGACGCGGTGAACCTATTGACGGTGGCGCACCATTAATCGCTGAACAGAACCTTGACATTAACGGAATGCCCATGAATCCATTCTCACGTGACTTCCCGTCAGAGTTCATTCAGACAGGTATATCGACTATAGACGGCCTTAACCCAATGGTCAGAGGACAGAAGTTGCCGATATTCTCAGCGTCAGGACTTCCTCATAACAGAATGGCTGCACAAATTGCACGTCAAGCAACAGTTATCAGCGGTCACGAGGATTTCGCGGTTGTATTTGCTGCAATGGGTATCACGTTTGAAGAAGCTTCATTCTTCATGGAGGACTTCAGAAAGACGGGAGCTTTACAGCGTACAGTCCTTTACATTAACTTGGCCGATGACCCTGCAATCGAGCGAATTTCGACTCCTCGTATAGCTCTTACTGCGGCGGAGTATCTTGCGTTTGAGTGTAATATGCACGTCGTTGTAATTCTCACTGACCTTACGAACTACTGCGAGGCTTTGCGCGAAATTTCTGCGGCACGTAAAGAAGTTCCCGGACGTCGTGGTTATCCTGGTTATCTCTACACGGACCTCGCTACTATGTACGAGAGAGCAGGAAGACTTAAGGGCAAGAGCGGCTCAATCACACAGATACCGATTCTTACAATGCCTGAAGACGACAAGACCCACCCGATCCCAGACTTAACCGGATACATTACGGAAGGTCAAATTATCCTTAGCAGAAGCTTACACCGTCAGGGAATTTATCCGCCTGTTGATGTCATGCCTTCACTTTCAAGACTTAAGGATAAGGGTATCGGACGCGACAAGACCAGAGAAGACCACGCTGACCTTATGAACCAGTTATTCGCAGCTTATGCACGCGGTAAAGAAGCAAAAGAGCTTGCTGTAATTCTTGGTGAGGGCGCATTATCTGACGAGGACAAGGCATTTGCGAAATTCTCAACAGTTTTTGAGGATAAATACGTTCGTCAGGGCGAGTACGAGAACAGAACGATCAAAGAGACTCTTGAACTTGGCTGGAACTTATTGACCATGATTCCAGTGAAGGAACTCAAGAGAATCAGAGACGCATATATCGAGAAATATTTACAACCCTTGTTGAAGGCAAAAGCTGAAAAGGGCGACGAGTAAGGGAGGGTTTGACCGATGGCACGTCTAAACGTCAACCCCAACCGTATGGAATTATCGAAGCTGAAACGAAGGCTGGTTGTGGCTAAACGAGGGCATAAGCTCTTGAAGGATAAGCAGGACGCTTTGATTAAGGCATTCCTTGAGAAAGCACGCGCGGGCAAAGAATTACGTGAAGCAGTCGAGAAGGAATTAGCTGAATGTTATGGGACGTTCGTATTATCCAGAGCACAGACTACCCCGGAGATTTTGGAGCAGGCTTTGATATTCCCTGGTGCTAAGTCAACTTTGTCGGTACAGTGGCACAACGTAATGAGCGTAATGGTACCTGAATACGACGTCAAACAGGAAGGTAACCCTGTGAATTATGGCTTTGTGAATGTTCCGTTATTGTTAGACGCAGCACTTGAACAATTTAGTTCGCTGATAGTGAGATTACTTCATCTTGCAGCAGAAGAGAAAGCGATAAGACTCATGGCCGGAGAGATTGAACGCACGCGACGCAGAGTTAATGCTCTTGAGTACGTCATGATCCCGAACTTGGCCGAGACTATTCGTTATATCAGTATGAAGCTTGACGAACAAGAACGCTCAACGTTAAGCCGCTTGATGAAGATCAAAGAGATCGTTTCAGCATAAAAGGACGCAAATATTTTATAAGTCCCCTCGTGTAAAAGCGGGGGGATTTTTTTGTGTTACAATTTGCTCGCCTGTTACTCGGTACTCTCTCAAGGAGGGAGAGATTGTATATGCGTAAGTGTCGAAAAGTCTTTAGTCTCAGCTTCTAGCTGGGGTGTTGGCATGATAGTTCGCCGTAAGTAAGCTGGGATTGGGGGGCAACACCCTTTTTAACAAGTTGTGCTATAATCCAGCAAAGACTTTTCAGATATTGAAGCGTATGCAATCAAAAACACTTCCGGCCTTGAGTGAGTCGGGAGCTTTTTTGTTTTGCGTAAGAGGCAAAAATTTAAGATCAGATAAGCTTGACCGAAAATGAATATTAGATTATCATTAACGTGAATTCTAAAGGTTGACAAAAAAAATCCTAATGTGTGTGAATCTTTAGCGTTTGATATAGTAAGTAACATTGCCCCCCCCCCGTCAGTAGTTCTACGTAGGAATAAAAATGGGTGGGAGGCTCTTTAAAAGCGAAGGGGGTAATTAGTCATAGATAAAATACATTGCGGGTAGCGCCCCTCTACTGATTGTGGAGGGGTTTGTTGTTTTTTTAGGACAAATAAATTTGTGAGGAGGAATTTCTATGAGAAGAACAAACAAAATCAAACGTCAAGGCTTCACACTAGTGGAACTGTTGATCGTTATCGTGGTAATTGGAATATTGAGCGCAATGATGATGTTGAGCAGCACGGAAGCAACCACTTCAGCCAGAGCAAGCAACATCATGAGCAACTTGAGAAATTTGAAGACGGCGGCATTGGCTTATTATGCGGATAACATGGATACATATAACCAGAGCCTTACATTGGCCAGTGATGTAGATATGAAAATTTTGCAACCGTACATGAAAGCTGGAGCAGGTACAACTACTCTTGCAGACGAATTTAAAGGGTACGAGTTTAAGGGGGATGCGTCACATTGGTATGTTGGTTATGGAGAAATTAGCGATACTCGTATTCAAGATAAACTTAAAGGACGTGCAAAATCTGTCCAACTTTTGGGGTCATCAAGCAATGCAATTCCTACTAGCACAACTACAGACTATGCTAGCGACAACGTGAAATGGGCTTGGATGCTTGTGTTGGATATGAGCGGAACAACTACGAGTAACCCCTAGCTTGGCCAATTACTTTACTTTATGCGAACGTTTTCCCTCTCACATTGTTGAATGCGGGAGGGATTTTTTCAAAGGAGGGTTGAGATCAGAATCATGTTACGGAAAAATAAAGGCTTCACTCTGGTTGAGCTGCTGATTGTCATAGTCGTGATCGGGATATTAAGCGCAATGATGATGCTTTCCAGCACCGAAGCAGTAAATTCAGCCAGGGCAGCGACGATAATTGCGGATCTTAATAACTTGAAGAAAGCCCTTATGGTTTGGCACACGGATAATTACGACAGAATTGAACACAATCCCTCAAAGAAAGAAGCGGGAATGATTTTTAACGATAAGCAAAATAGATATCAACCCATTCAAGAGACTGAGATAGTGGACGAGATAGTGGAGCGATATTTATCTGGTGCAAAAATCAATATAGGGGGCAAAGCAGCAAACAAGGAAATGTCAGAAGGAAGTTACGGAGTATATGATGGCGGCGAAGGTAATAATGCGAAAAATCAATGGTCGGGACTTCCGAAAGGTGTTCAAACTGGCAGGCTTGCTTGGTTCGTTGGCTACAGGTTCACAAAATCTGAATATCAAAGCCTACACAAAAAACTTAAAGGCAGAGAAAAATCACTTGGCTTGAAATTTGGAGGAAAATACCCCAATGCAAACTGGGGACAAAATAACTGCTACAGTGTTTGGATGAGGGTTTTATGATTATAGCGGTCAGGCTTTCGGGCTTGGCCGTTTTGTTATGTAATCACAACTTAATCGTGCCAACGTAAAAATTTGATTAGTTCGTTGTGGTGCTATATAGTCAAAAATATTTTCCGTGCTGGTCTCGTCAAAATAATTCGCTAGCTCTTTGCGTCGGTATCGTGCGACTAAAGCCTCTTTAATTAGCGTGATTATCTTATTGCGTTAATGCGTTTTCATAGTGTAAAATTATTTTATCCAAAATTTCGAAATATTTATATCTTAATGTGTACGGAGGTATTTTCATGAAGAAATTTATCGTAGCGTTACTAGCCCTCGTGTTAGTGTCAGTTTCCTGTGCAGCATTCGCGGACCTTCCAGCCGGTTACAAGATCATGAACGGTTATGACCCCGCCAACTTTGTATCAAAGAAAGCTCCGACCGAGTTCAAGATGGCTGTTATCGTTAAGGGAGTCGCTGAATGGTTCTCACGTCTTGAAGAAGGCGTAACGAAATTCGCAAAAGATTACGGCGTTGATGCTAAAGTTCAGTTCCCCGCAACTACAGACGCAGCTTCACAGCTTGAGATAATCGACTCGTTATTAACCCAGAACTATGACGCAATTATCGTTGTCCCCAATGATGCAAGCGCACTCGAAGAATCACTCGGCACAGCGTTAGAAAATGGGATCGTCGTAATCGGTCACGAAGCTTCAAACCTCAAGAACTGTTTGTATGATACAGAGGCTTTCAACGCATCACAATATGGTCAGGCAATGGCGGACGCTTTAGCAGAGGCTACAGGCGCGAAAGGCACATACGCTATCATGGTTGGCTACACGACTTCAATAACTCACATGGAATACGCAAAATTTGAGCAGGAATACATCAAGCAGAAATATCCGGAACTCGTTTTGCTGAATGATGAGCTTCCTACTTGCGAGTCACAAGAATCAACAACAGTAGCTTACGAACAGGCCAAGCAGATTTTCAAGAGCAACCCCGGCTTAGTCGGATTCATTTGCCACTGCTCAACAGACGCTGGCGGAATCTCACAGGCTGCTGAAGAAATGGGACTCAAGGGCAAAGTTAAGATCGTTGCTGCTGGTGTACCTTCATCATACGCAAAAGAACTCAAGGACGGCGCTATCTACAGCGTTACAACTTGGGATCCAGCGTTATCAGGGTACGTAGCATGCTTGACGGCTTACAACATTCTTACGGGCGTACCAGTAGGTCAGGGCTCAGACTTATCAGCAAAAGGCGCGGCACCTGGTTATGAGTCAGTCAACCTTATTCTCGGCGACAACAACTGCTTAATCGGAAATGCTCCTTGCATCGGTACAGCAGAAAACGTAGACACATTATTCTAATTCACAGCTTAATCACATGAATACACAGTGCCACTCTAATATAACGGGGTGGCATTTTTCTTAGGGAGGAGGAAAATTTTTTGTCGGACTTCATTCTAAATTGCAAGGGTATCAATAAATCCTTCGGTGGTGTTCACGCGTTACGCAACGTTGATTTACAGGTTAAGCGCGGAGAAGTTCACTGCTTGGCCGGGGAAAATGGCTGTGGCAAGTCTACAATCATCAAAGCTATTTCAGGTTTCCAGCCTCAAGACTCCGGGACGATCGAATTTAATGGAACTGTTTACGAGTCATTGTCGCCTGTTGTGTCAATTGATTTAGGGATTCAGGTTATCTATCAGGATTTGTCGGTGTTCCCGAATCTTTCAGTACAGGAGAACTTGGCCATCAACACGGTGTTGTCGCATAAGACGAAAATTTACAGCCATAAGCAGCAGCGAGAGATAGCCAAGAAAGTTATGGAGACTCTTAATCTTGATTTAGACCTTGACGCAAGAGTTGAACAATTACCCGTCGCCTCAAAACAGTTGATCGCAATAGCAAGAGCCTTATACGCAAAAGCAAACTTCTTGATCCTTGACGAACCTACAACAGCTTTGACGCGCAAGGAAGTTGATAGATTATTCGAATTAATTCGCGGCCTCAAAGAGCAGGGAATGACGGTGTTATTTGTCTCGCATAAACTTGACGAGATGTACGAGATTTCGGACAGCATTACGATTATGAGATCGGGCGAAGCAGTTTACACCGGGCCAATGAAGACTCTTAGCGAGGAAGACTTCACAAAATACATGACTGGACACGAGATTAGCTTCAGTGAGGACAAGAACGCTGACGCAAGAATCAAACGAGGTATAGCTCCGGCACTTGAGGCTGTGAATTTATCGGGCGCAGGATTCAAGAACGTATCTTTCTCCGTTCAGCATGGTGAGATTTTGGGCATAACGGGTCAATTAGGTTCGGGACGTAGTGAACTTTGCAACACGTTATTCGGAATAAGCAAAGCTACAGCAGGAACGATCAAACGCGACGGCCAAGAAGTCAAAATCAATTCCGTGAAAGATGCAACAGATAACGGTATAGCACTCGTGCCTGAAGACAGACTCACTGAAGGTTTGTTCCTGCCTATATCAATAATGGAAAATATCACGCTCGTGAATTACAAGAAGTTCACAAA
>CAJOGG010000008.1 GCA_905234205.1 uncultured Synergistales bacterium
CTTGCGGCAATTTGTGAGGGCTGTTGGATTTGCGGCTGTGTAGAAATTTGACCTTGGCGAGCGTTTGTGCTGATATTTTGCTGCATCTGGTTATAATTCTGGTCTACATTAACATTTATTCCTGCCATTTACTCATTACTCCTCTGCAAAAACTCCTCCTATGAATTTCGGAGATACCAAAATCTTGTATTGCCTGCATGTGAAATTTTGTCCCGTAGCCTTTGTGTTTCGCGAAATTATATTGTGGATAACGCGAGCTTAATATTGTCATTATCCTGTCGCGTAAAACTTTAGCAACTATTGAGGCAGCGGACACGACGGGAATTAATTTATCGGCCTTTATGAGAATCCATTGATCGTAATTGATTCCTGGTATGCGTTGATTACCATCAGCTATAACAAACGCGGGAGGCTTGCTCAATTTCTTGGCCACACGTTCGACACAATTACGCATTGAATATAACGAGGCTTGCAAGATATTTACCCTGTCGATTAACTCAACGCTTCCTGGATAAGCTCGCCATAAGACGTTCATTTCCTTCATAGTCTGAAAGATTCTCTCACGTCTTCCTGGTGAAATTAGCTTTGAGTCACGCAAGTTCATAGCCAACAATTTTTCTTCCTGTTCGTCGGTGAGATAAACCGCAGCAGCAACAACAGGCCCTGCAAGAGAACCTCTTCCAGCTTCATCCGTACCGATTATTGGGCCAAGTTTCTTGATAGCTCGTAAATTTTCGCGTGCTTCATCAGGTTCACAACGAGACGAGAGAAATATATCGTCAAACAATTTCAGTTGCCTCGTGCTCATGTGTAAAATCTATAGCCTTTTCTTCGTGTGGTAGTTCAAGACAGACCTGGCCAAGCCTTCCAGAGGAGAAAGCCTCAATGAATTTTTGCCCAGCTAATTCGAGATTGACTCGTCCACCTGAAATCAAACAGCCGTATTTTTTCCCGATCTCTTCAAGTGTGTTTTCGTTATACTCAACAGGAATAAAGTCGCGTAAATTTTTCTCATACAGAAAACGTAAAAGCATTAGAGCTGCATTTTCCCAGCCTCCAACGACATCAGCTTTCGCACAGCCAAGCCACGATAAAATCAAGTGCGCGCCTTCTTCAGCGTGAGGATCAAGAATTCCAGGCGAATCCACAATCAACATTCCTTCATTCCTGTACCAGTTCACGGACTTTGTGATACCTGGAATATTTCCAACTGATGCGCTTGATTTCCCGATTAAGGAGTTCAACAGCAGCGATTTTCCTACGTTAGGAATACCAACAACTGCGAGTCTAACTTCACGATGTTCAGGCTTGAATTTCAATATAGCTTTCTTGATGCTGGCTAAACCTTCCTTCTTTCGTAAGTCAGCTGCGTAAGTGTGCTTTAATTCCTTGAGCCATAACTGCAATTTCTCCGGGGCAGCTAAATCTTTGTGTGATAGAACGTGCATAACGGGCTTGATTTTCTTGAGAGATTTAACCAGAGGTGAAGAAGTTGAAGCCGGGGCGCGGGAGTCCCTGACTTCGACAACGACATCAAGTTTTGAGATTAGCTCATATAATTTTCTCGTGCCCTTGGCCATATGACCAGGGTACCAAACTGTTCGGGGCATTTAATTTTATCGTGGTATACCGATTCGATTAAGCGGCCAATATCTTAAAAATACCGGTCCTCTCATGTCATCAATCGAAGCGAAACCCCAGTATCTGCTATCTTGTGAATTCGAACGATTATCGCCCAACATGAAGTATTTCCCCTCTGGAACTCTGAACGGAACTTGCGGGAAGAGATTATTCGGTCTCAACGTATAGAAATCATGATGTTTTATATATGGTTCATCCAGTGGAGAATCGTTTATGTACACTACGCCGCTTTTAATATCTACGATATCTCCAGGAACTGCGATAACGCGTTTAACGAAGTCTCTATCTCTGTCTACTGGATAACGAAACACGTAAAGTGAACCTCGTGAAGGCTCGAAAAAGTAATTCCAGAATTTCGCCACCAAGACTCTATCATTTATTTCTAACGTTGGAATCATTGATCCACTTGGAATCCAAAACGCCTGTATTATGAATGTCCTTATGATCATAGCAAGTATAAACGCCCATACGATTGTCTCTATAGTTTCACGCCACCAAGGCTTAACTGCTTCAGCTGTCATTTGTTATTCGTCCTCCTCCTTCTCGTCCTCATTGTCTTTCTCGAAAAATTTCGCTGCTTTATACATAACACCGCCTACGAATCGCGCAGACTCTTTTGTCCCAAAATCATTAGCCAGCCTCGTAGCTTCAGTAACTGCTGCCCCAACAGGCAATGACTTCAACATGAAACCTTCAAGTACCATTAGTCTTAATATAGTTCTATCTACGCTGACCATTCTATCGGGACGCCAACCTGTAACTACGCGCAACAACACACCGTCAATTTCGTTCTTACGTTCCCATACTTGCGACACTAAATTTTGGCAGCGGTCTTTGATTTCCGGCGTCAATGACGGTGCAAGCTCATCAATATTCAAGAATAACTCAAGCGACTGCTTAAAATCTTGTTCCGGATAAATATCAAGCGACGATAAAAACTGTACGGCTAACTCTCGCGATTTATGTATAGCTTCAAATTTTCGGCCTATAAAGTTTTCCTTGTTCTTTTTCTTAGACATTATGTTAATTTGTACTCCTGAATTTTTGGGCGAGAATTCCTACCCCGCGAATAACGAACCAAGCAGCAGATCCCCAAAAAGCTGTCCAGAAAAAACCCTCAACTCCAGCAGTAACGATCACTGCAATACACGAGACCACAATAGCCCATGTATTAGGACTTTGAATTATTGGCAAAATTCCACGTTCAGGGCTTGCCCAAACTATCAAGGTTTTCATTCCCATAGGTGCCATTACTTCTGAGAAATGTTCCTCAACTTGTTGTTTAATTTCGGGCTTGAGATCTTCATCTGATATGACAATTGTTAAATCTGCGTCTTGTTCTGATGGTTCTAGGGTTATACTGTAAAGTCTTAAACGTGATTTGATTACGTCACTAGCAAACGAGTAGAAACCATCATAAGAGATTCGTATAAGTCCATAAGGTGTATCTCGCCATAAGAAGTACATAATTTAGTCAGCCTCTTTCGCAAAAGTTGCCTCATCATCAAGAGCAAGATCAAGTTTGAACTCGTCACCAGAATTTGAATATACTCCTTGAACATTTACATTGACTGCTTTAACGTCATAGCCCGTATATCGTTCGAGATTGTCCTTGATTTTTTCCTGAACGTCCCAAGCTAAATCAGGGATTCTCTGACCATATTTTACTAGTACATAAGCATCAATAGCTAGACTTCCTTCAGAATGGTCAACAGAAACGCGAACACCGTCACTTTTTCTGCCTATACCGAATTTTGAAGCAAGTTTAGCCGCGATTTTGATGTTGGGGATCCCCTGAATAGTTTTCTTGGCAAGCTCTACGATTACGTCTTCGGAGATATGAATAGCTCCACCGTTAGCAGCTTGATTATTTCTTTGCTCGTTCAAGATATGCGCCTGTGCGTGTATCTACAACTACTTCTTCACCTGGCTCAACAAATACTGGAACAGTAACTACAAGTCCAGTTTCAAGCGTTGCAGGTTTTCCGCCTCCTGTAACAGTATCGCCCTTGAATGCTGGGGGAGTGTCTACAACTTTCATAGTAACGCTCTTTGGTAACTCAATACCCATGACTTTACCTTCAAAGAACTCAAGTTGGATTTCGAGATCATCGACCAAATATTTAGCCGCTTCACCTAAAACTTGTGGTGTGAGTCTCATTTCCTCATACGTAGCTAAATCCATGAAGACATAATCTTCGCCATCTCTATATGAATACTGTGCAGGTTTATCTTCGTAAATTATGCGTTCGAATTTTTCGCCGGGCTTGAAAGAGTTTTCCGTTGCGCAATTTTGTACGGACAACTGCTCCACCGCGTCCCATTTTGTGATGATCGTATTCAACGATTTCCCATATACCGCCCTGCCAGCGAAATTTCAAACCAACATAGAAACTTGTAGTATCTGCTACTTGTGCCATGATAAATAAATAAACCTCCTGAAAATTTTGTGCTTATTATATTATACGGCCTTTATTTAGTGTCAAGAATATACGGTGTTACAATCATTACAGCTTGACTCTTGTCGTGTTGTTTTGATGTGTACGAGAAAAGTTTTCCCAACAAAGGAATATCTCCTAAAATTGGAATCTGAGCTTTCGTCCTGACACTGTTATCTTGATTCAACCCGCCAACCACAAACGGCATACCGTCACGAACTCTGATTTTAGTTTTAACTGTTCTCGTGGTGGTTCTTATGTTTCCATCGACATCTTTACCTAAATAATCTCCCGTGTTAATGCTTATGTCAAGATTAATATAGCCATTTTCCTCGATTAACGGCGTAAATTGCAACTCTGGCCCCACGTTTACAGTGTCCCATTCCTGGTGTCCGTCGTCGTCAGTCCCTTTTGAATACAATATATCCTCTTTCAAGGTTATTGAAGCTGCCTGACCTTCTATTGCGATAACTGAAGGATTAGCTATAGTCTTGCCCTTGTTCTTAGTTTCCAAAGCGTTAAGTGCTGAAGTTACATAGCGGTCAAAATTTGTTCTGCCGTTTCTGTAGGTTGTATCAGTGTAGTTAATTTGGCCTATACCCGTTCCAGGAGAACTGAGCATGCTCCATCTGTCGTAGACCATGTTTAGAGTATTTTCTACCTCAGTAGTAGCCGAGTCACTGAACTCAAATATGCTTGCCCTTATCATAACTTGACGTGCTGGAACATCTATGCGCTTGATTAAGTCCTCAACTTCCCCCATTTTAGCCGGGTTAGTGTTTATGTATACAGTTCTCATTCTTTCGTCTTGAGTGTATTCTGAATCCTGCAAAGCCACCAAATTTTTTAGCATGGTCCCAACTGCGGCCAAATCAGCATAAGCTATCTTGAATGATTTGATCTCACGTTTTCCAGTTAATTTATAGAGATTCTCGCGTGCCCCAAAAACTATAGTATTATTTCCGACCATGTAACAAGCAGCGTCATATTGATTCATTAACTGATTTACAATTTCATCAATCTTGACGTTATTGAGGGTAGCACTGATTTTAACGTCTTTAGGGAATGAATTATCGATTATCACATTTAGTTCCGAATCGTACATTAACAATCTGATAACGTCATATAGTTCAGCGTCTCTAATCTCAATTGTGATTCGCCTATCGAATCTGAAGGGGAGAAAAGGTTCAGGATAAACAATCAAGTCTCTTTTGGTAGGCATTGTAAATTTTTCAAACTGAAATTCTTCTTCGCGCAGTTTTATTCTCAAGCTGTAACTATCAAGACTTCGTGAACCTGATATAAATTCCATAGGTCTGTCGGCGTCGATCTCAAGTTCAACTTGCCACAATTCGTGCTTGTCATCAGAAATATTATTTATACGAAAACCAGTAGTTATAGGAACAGAATTATCAATATTTTCAGCAGAATATTGCAAAGCCCGTATGTTTTTAGCTTGCGTATTATCAAGAGTTATGTGCATGGTATTATCGTAAAATTCAGGATTAGGAGCGGGGATTTCTTTACCATAGAGCTTTAGAACAAATTCATTCATGCCAAGTTGATAAATATCGCAATCAGTGAGCATTGCACCTGCAAATTTCTTAGGCTTTATCGTTACAGCTTCAATGCTACTATCTGGCCATAAGATAAAGCTAATACATAACATAAATATGAAAATTTTTCTAAACATACTGATTTTCTCCTTCATATAACCCTGAAAAATTTATAAGTAAAATGTATTATACTACGTATTACGAGAATCGCGCATGTATTTTAGGCATTGTCAATGTAAAATTTGCTAGTTCAATTACGTAAAGGAGTGTGGCACTAATGAAACGATATGCAAAATTTTTAGTGGTTATGTTGTTCGTAATGGTTCTATGTCCTGTGGCTGATGCTGCAGTACCTTCTGTAACGATGCTTTCAACAAAAACCTGTCCGGCTTGTGAACAAATGGAGAAGGTGTTGAATGAACTTAATGCTCAATACAAGGGTAAACTCACAACTTCACACATATATCTTGAGAATAACACTGATATAGCAAAGAAGTACAATGTTCGTTACGTTCCCACGTTGTTATTTAAAGACGCGTCTGGAGAAGTTGTTGCCCAAGAGATTGGGTACAGGTCTGCAGCAGAAGTAGTGAAAATTTTTGCAAACGCAGGCATAAAACTCTAGCCCTCAATTAAGCTCAACCAGATTTATACATAAAAAATAAGTCCCCCTGCCGTTATGACAGAGGGATTTATTATTGCCTAATTAAGAGTTGATTATCGTATCTCAATATCGGGTTGAGGACTGCCTGTGAACCTTATTGAAGCGTCATACATTCCATAGGCACTCACTTGCGGAACTTTGAATGTACCACGAGTAACAGCTCTCATTTTGAAGCCATAGCTTCTATCGCCACTCAATCTATCGAAGAATAGCACAAGCCTGTCATCTCTGACATCGTTGACGATTCCATAACCTGACGAATTACTAACGCCGTCGTCAAGCCTAGGATTTTCAAGCTCGAAGCCTGCTGGTAACAGATAATTTAACGCTAGATTGTTGATCGTCATTGAAGGTTTAATCCCCAAAACGACTTGAATCACTTTTCCGTGTGAAATTTGCTGATTGAGGTTTATCATGTTGCCTTGTTCGTCAAAATATGAGCACTCGATATTGACGTTTTTACGTTCAGCTTTTGGCTGCTTATTCGGGAAACCGTTAATACTCCATGAGTAACAGCCCTGTCCATCTCCTTGAGTTTCGATAAGGATATTAGAACCTTTGGGAAGTTCGCTGACATTGATACTTACGGGCTTATTACTACTGCTGTAAGAGAGTAAAGCTTTATCGCTGGTTTCTGTTGTAACGTGTGCAGTTATGTCTGATTTTGCGCCTGCGACTTCGACATTATAACGTGCTAAAGCTATCAAAGCTGCCGAGTTATCCTGTGTGCTGTACCAATTGCCCTTGCTTCCAAGGTCAACGAGTTTCGTAGCAAGTTCGATTACTTCAGGTGCCTGCGGTTCAACGTCGAGCCACATTGATAATAGGAGTGCTGTGTTGCGTGTTTCGCTCTCAAGGGTTTTTCCGGAATAGCCCGAATTTCTACCAAGCTCTAACTCTCTCAACGCGTCTGCTCTTCCGTCAATAAAAGACTGTGCGCCAGCCAAGAATATATGCCCCGAAGGTCTCAAGTTGCCTTGATTTTCACGTAAGTATTCGATCCAGCCTAATGGGCGTTCACCGTTCAAAGCCAACACGTAAACCGCATAAGCTTTTGTGGTTAAGTCGTCGCGTTCTTGGTCAGTTGATTCGTAATTAGGCATTGAAGCTAAATACTGTCTTATCCAGTTCATTACACCCGCGAGCATTTCTTCGGGGAAATTGATTCCTGCGTTTTTGGCATTAAGTAGGAAGTTTGCTGCATAGACGCTTCCCCATTCGTAAGGAACATTTGAACCCGGCCACATTGCAAATGATCCATCATATAACTGCATTGCTTGAATACGAGCTATTGCACCGTCAACTTTTTCCTGTAAAGCCGTGTCATTTGTCAATAACGGGTCAATTTCTGCGATTGCATCAGGAAGAATTAAGAACGGCCAAGCCATTGAAATAGTTTGTTCGAGGCAAGCATACGGATAATTATTGAGGAAATCTATAGCCTGCGTGATGTTTACTGCAGGAGTATTTGCAAGTGTGAGGGTTCCTTTAACGTCGCCCATAAAGTCATTCAACGGGATATTTAAACGTGTAGTGCCATGCTCAAAAATTCCCGAACCTCCGAGCGTGATATTCGGCCAAGCTGAACGAACTGGCATTTCTATTTCCTGCGTGAAGGATTTTTCCGTGCCTCTTTCAGTCCATGAAGTTGTTACGCGTAATACGGCTTTATTACTGCCGCCAAGAGCTTTAGCCGTTGTATTAAAGGAGGCCTTTGCGCCTGCAGAAATTCTCAAGTCAGCAAATGATTCGTCAAGCATCAAACCTTCTGGTACAAGATTGATTTTCACGTCTCTATTCTCGTGTGAAGTATTGAAAACTGATACGGGGACAGTAAAACTATCTCCGGGGGCCGCGAATCTAGGTAAGCCTGTTTCTGTAACTATCTCACGAGCAATTTCGATTTTTTCCTCGCCTCTTCCGAAACAACGTCCTGACGCAGCAACCGCAAAAATTCTTCCTCGTCCGCTAAATTCCGGTATGTCAAGTTCAGTCTGAATAATTCCACGTTCATCTGGATATAGCACACCTTCAAACAATGAAAGAATCTTGAATCTTTGTACGCTTCCGTCGTTGGCTAAAGCTCCCATAGCTTCATCACCAGCAGGGTGTAATTGTTCGGTCGTTCTGCTCTCAACCGGTACTAACTGATCGTAAATGTCAAAGCCTTCTGAATTCAAACGCTTGAGTCCCCAGAAATGATTTAACAAATCGGGTGTTTTGTAATTCGTGAGTCCCAAAACTCCATCATCAACAAGAGCTATAGCGACATCGGCGTTATTTGTGATATTCGCACTGCTACCTTTGAGAGTGATTGTTACGGGCAATTTTGAAGCCGGCTCAATCTTCTTGGGAACGCTGATTCCAACGTCAATATTGTAGTCTGATAAGTCAGTCTTGATTCTTGTTAAACCTATTGCTCTATGTGAAGCCCACATAGCTGCGTCACTATCATCAACAGATCGAATCAGCCAAGCCGACACCCAAGCATTCGGACGAAAATCTTGCGTTACAGGAACTTCAAACGTGATTTCAGAGTCTTCGACTTGTCTTATGTTGCGAGTGATCAGCTTCGAGTTTTCTACAGTTATCATCATTAAGCCTTCAAACGGAGCTTTGATTTTAACTTTAGCAGTCTCACCAAGCTTGTAATACTCCTTTTCGGTAGACATATCTATATGGTCAATTAACTGCGAACCACTTCCAGCGTATTCTGGATCAGTTGCGTAAAATCTGTAATGCGCTCTGGTGTTATCGTCTGGATCCGTGATAGCTACTAAGTACGAGCCATAAGCCTGCGGAGTGAAATCAACTTCAGCCAAACCATTTTTGAGGGTTATAGTTTTAGACTCCACTAACGACATTTCCTCGCTACTTTGCCAACGTTTGCGCCCATCAATCTCAACCATATTGTAATTCCATGTAATCTTGAATAACTCTGCGTCAAGTTGTCCTGGGTCTGCGGGTTCTTCGTTCGGGGTTATACCTGCGACTTTGAATGTAGCTTTTCTTCTAACCGCGAAAGAATCATCAACAGGTGCAATTCCAAGCAAAAACGGTACAGAATAATAAGGACGTGTTATTGTGCTAGTTACCCAACGTCCGTTGTCTTCCATTACTTCGGCTTTGAGAGTTACATTAATGATTGTAGGAGCATGCCAATCTTCATCGAGCTTAAAATCGATTTTAGCGGCCCCAAAATTATCAAGCTGTTTTTCCTCAAGCGTACCTTCTTGGAACGAGAAATGCCTATTAGGGTCACCAAATTGATAGCCTTTCCATCTGTCTTGTGTAGGTGTGAAATTTCCCTCGCGTGCTGTCCATGACGTCTTATAATTCAAGCCTGCACCATCAACTCCGAATAGCCAGCGGGCGTAAATATCGGCTGTAAAAGTGTCATCGTGAATCAAATACTGCTTGTAAGTGTTCAACTTAACTTCGATACGAGGCGGTGCAAAATCTTCAACGTGAAAATTATACGTGGTCAATGGCTTGTTCTCGTTACCTGGAATTGCTAATGACGCAGTCCAAGTTCCTGTTAGAGCATTTGACGGTAAATTCAAGCGAGCAATTGCGCTGCCTTTAGCGTTAAGGTTGATAACTTCCTGTTTGACTTTGCGGCCAAGTGTATCACGCACTATGAACAAAACGGGGAATGCTTCAGGCGTTGACATATCGGTATTACGTACGATCGCTTTGAACAAAGCTTCTTCGCCAGTTCTGTAAATGTCTCTAGGAGAGAATATCACAGCGTCATAACCAGATCTTATCCAATCACGTCCGGAGGTGTCGAAAATTTCGCGATTGAGCAAGTTACGAGTTAATTGTAAGTAAGTTAAGTCCGTGTGTTCGCCACTTTTCTTAGATACAACAGCTAAATCAGGCTGATTGTCAGTATCCCAAGTTTTGCCTTCGGGCAACTCGTAATAAAATACGCCCCCGGTATTAGTTTTGCCTTCTGCTAACAATTGCTTCTTGTCAGAATAAATCTTGACGGTTGCGTCTGAGACTCCGTGTGCAGTTGTGAGGGTATTGACCCAGAGTAATATAGCGTCTTCCCAAAGTCTGGCTGTCGCTCCCATATCACTTAAATTAATTATCTGGCTAGATTCGTCCCACCATTCTTTTTCAGCGTCACGAGCGGTTAACAAAAATAAACCGCGTTCACCTTTCGTAGTTTCATTAAGGGGAATACTTCGCCTTACACGTTCATTTAGCGGAAGATTCAATGGCATTTCCTTAGTGAAAACTCGTTTGGCTATATCCTTCTGAAAGTTATCGTAATCGCCTTTGAGCACATAAGGGATATTATTATCGTACATGCGCCATAAGTCTAGCTGCAACTTCTTGACGTTGATTAACTCAATTGGAATTAAGCCATCGTTTAATGCTGTGAGATATGTACCTGCAGCCGGTAAGCTCACCTGTGAATCTAAATCCGGGAATATTACAGCCTGTTTATGGTCTTCTTGCAGAACTAAGCCGCCTTTTGATGGGAAGCCTTTCTTGAATGTGAATACGAATCTTGAGCGAGGCTTAAATTCTGACGAACGTATTATTACGCTTTCACCGTCCCAGTTAGACTCAAATCTCGGATCACTTACAGCAGGTTCAATCTGAATAAAGCTCTTGGCCATTTGCGGATCGATCGGAAAATTGAAATTTGCGTAGATTTCATTCTCATCAGGACGCAAGCCGTAAAGCATTAACACAGGATCAAGAACTACGCTTTCACTGTAATCCTTCTCGGAGCCTAGATTGCCATCACCAGCAGTCAAGCCTGCCGCAATTGTAACAGTAAATCTCTGACGTGAAGTAATTTTGTTAACCGGTACAGCGACTCTAATAGATCGAGAGGGCAAACCGCCTACGATATTGTAATTCATTTCTCGACCTTCAGAGTTGAGAATACGCATAAAGCCTTTTAGCCTTGCAGGATCGATTCGCATATTGAAACCGATTGTGAAATAAGCATTGCCATCACGCCCCATCGAAGCCTTAACATCAGTCGGAGATAAGCCTTCAGTCTGGAATCTAAATGAGCCCGGTCCAATTTTTCCTCCGCGTCTGTCCTTGAGATTGTCTCGTAAAGTTGCCGTATACGTCGTGGCATTTCTCAAAGGAGCTAATAATTTTGCCGTGAATGTGCGTTCGTTTTGCCAGCGTCCTTCAAGCTGTAAAGGTGGATTGACTTCAAACGGGAACAAAGAATTTTCGGGTGTTATCGTTTTTGCGTTATTACCTGCCTGATTCTTATTAACCACTGGATTACGAAATACGATCCTGAATGAAACAGTATCTGGTACTGTCCCGGTTGGTGAAAAGCTCTGAACTCCTGCGGGCATTCCAGATCGAGCCGGTGCAGCAAAGGCTGCTGAAACACTCAACAGCAAAATCAGAGCTAACAATAAAACTCTGTGAGATTTACGCAATTAATATACAGTCCTTTCATTTAAGATAAATAGCTCGTATATTATAGCGTGTTAGTGATTTCTTGCCCCTTATTGTTTGAGTAAATCAGCGTTCGTTAAATGGTAATAAGTATCCTCGCCTTCAACGTATCTCTCAAATTTTCCTGTTACTGTTACGACCGCGCCTAATTCAGGATAATCGTCAGGGTATTTGTATTTGTCCTTTAACACGAAATCAAGCCCCGTAGCACAACACATCGACGCGTCCATAACAACAACTCCGAAAAACGTTGTGCCAGTGTCTGGATCTTGTGCAGAGTCGTACTGTCCTTTGATTCTTATAGTCTTTCCTAGTTGTTCAGGGTGAATCATCATATCGAACAGTCCCGAATATGCTACCATGCTATTAAGCTTAGAGAAATCAACATCAACTTTATTATCTTTAGCTTCAGCCGATAAAACCAACATTACAACAAACAATATCAACACGCAAAATTTATTCTTCATGATATAAACCTCTCCATTACGTAAAATATTCCAAATATGATCATGTTCGTAGCAACTATCGTCGAACCAACAGGAGTCCCCGTGAGAATCGAAATCACCATTCCAGTAAACGCACAACTAACCGAGATTATCACGGAACATAAAGTTACAGCCTTGAAACTCTTGAATACTCTCATAGCTGACAGAGCAGGAAATATAACGAGTGCAGAGACCAACAAAGAGCCTACGAGATTCATTGCTAGAACGATAATAACAGCAACGATCACGGCTATGAAAAAGTTACATGCATTGACGTTAATTCCGGAAGCGCGCGCAAAATCTTCATCAAACGTTACAGCAAAAATTTTATGTTAGAACATTAAGAACAACAGCACGACTACACTTGACAGAATCACGCTTAAATATACTTCTGAACTTGTGAGCGTTAATGATAAATTCGAGGACGTTGAAAAAATATTCATGACCAGATAACCAACAGCAAGAGAGCTAACCGACAACATAGCTACAGCAGCATCGCCCTTTATAGTTGAATTTTGCCCGGTCTTAAGGAGAGTTATCGCGCATATAATCGTTACAATCATTACGAATGGCATATCGTTAGTGAAATTCAGAACGCCAGCAACAGCCATTGCACCGAATGCAACATGTGAAAGTCCGTCGCCTATGAACGAGAATCTTTTAAGCACGAGTGTAACACCCAATAACGACGAACATAAAGCTATTAACACACCTACAATAAGAGCATATTGTTTCATCTCCCGTAAATATTCCTGCTTTGTCCCGAAGAAATATGGAGTTCTCATATACAAAACATGGCTGGCATATTTCAAAGCTTCATTGACGTCGTGAGAGATCATGATTATTGTGATCCCGTTATACTGATTCAGTTCTCGAATTGTTCTGTACATGTCTGAAGTAGATTAAGGATCAAGACCTGAAACAGGTTCATCAAGGAATAAAATTTTGTCAGTTGCACACAAAGCACGAACTAACAAAACTTTTTGCTGTTGTCCCCCTGAAAGTTCGCGATAACATTTGCTTGAAAGCTGAGAAATTTTCATTCGTTCCATGGTCTCAAGAGCAACACGTCTATCTCTGAAGCTATAGAAAGGCCGCAGCCCTCTTATTCCCTGACAACCAGACAATACAACTTCCCACACAGATGCCGGAAAATCTTTCTGTAATTCCGTTTGTTGAGGTACATAGCCTATTTCGTTAGGTCGTACATTCATAAAAATCTCCCCACATAAACTTTTTTGCAGTCCCAATAAACTTTTCATGAGAGTGCTTTTCCCGGAGCCGTTACCACCCAAAATACATAGATAATCCCCGGCTTTAACGGAAAAATTCAGGTTGTTGACGATTACATTATTTCCATAACCGAGTGAGAGATTTACACATTCAAGCTGCGGCATTATTTTCTCCTAGTTAAGAGCTTTATTGAGCGTATCAAGATTGGCACGCATTACGGAAAGATACGTCGTTCCATTCTGTATATCTCGCATTGTTGCTGACTGCATGGAGTCCAAAGTTAATATGCGCTGATTTTTTGCCTTCGTGTTAGCTATAATTGTTTCGGGGATTTTATGACGAGTCCCGTCAATCATAATCACATAAGGCAGGCCAAGCTCGTTGACTTTATCAGCAAGAAATATCACGGTCTCAAAACTTGCTTCACTCTCGGCAGAACACCCGGAGAACGCTGCGTAATATTTCAGTCCGTAATCGTCTATCATGTAACGGAATTGAAAACGATCTGCGAATAATAAAACCTTGCGTACGGATTTATCTATACTAGCCTCATAAAGAGAATCAAGCTCTGATAATTCCCTGATATAGTTTTCAGTGTTGGACATGTAGATTTCAGAGTGCTCAGGATCTTTTGCGGCCAAGACTTCACAGATTTTGCGGCAAATTATTTCAGCGTTCCTCAATGACAGCCACAAATGCTCGTCAGCTTCTTCCTCTTCGTGATCGTGGTCGTGTTCCATGCCTTCAACTATTTCTTCATGTTTTACCTTGTCTCCAAGCACATCAAGAAGATTTATGACTACCTGATTTTTGTTCACAACGTTTTTCAAGGCATCGTCAACCCATTCATCTGACTCGCCACCAACATAAATGAAGACATCGGCTTTAGAAATTTTCACCATGTCATCGACCGAAGGCTGATAGCTGTGTAAATCGACTCCATTATTAAGCAAGAAAGTCATATCGGAGCTACTGAGAATTTTGGCTGAAATTTCGCATACCCAGTCATAAATTGGGAATATAGTCGTAACTATAGAAGAAGCGTAACAGGGAACAGCAACTGATACTAACATACAAACGAGGATAAAAATTTTCCTCATGATTAATCAAACCTCAATAGTAAATAAATTTTGTGATACAGTTATGGAAATTTGAATCTAATTTGAAAGTTTGACTTTGAGGGTGATTAACTTTTTATGATAACATAAGAACAGAAGATTAAGACAGCAAAAATATTCACGTATGCAAACAACACCTGACTTGACACAAGAGTTAACTGCCTTAACGTATTCTCACAGAGATTTACGCAATAACAAACAGGACAATCTTCACCTGTACAATCATGGCCGAGCTCAATGACATTAAACACTGCACAAGAAATCACTACAAACAATGTCACTGCTATCATGAATAATACTGCTAAACATTTTGACTTTGCTATAAACACAACGTGCGATTATAACACGCACCGAAATTTTTCATCTAGTTTTGCTATAATCTAATCGTTCAATTAAAAAGGGAGGCAGAAAATTTTGCTATGGAAGAGAAAAGGAATGTAGAAGCAGCTAGTCGTAAATGGGAGGTTGTAGTTTTCACATTAGGGATCGAAGCATTTGCTATAAACGTTAATAAGACGCGTGAAATTTTACGTTGGACAGGTTGCCGGCCAATTCCTACCAAGACGCCTGCCTTTGTTGGTATAACTACGTTACGAGACGAGTTGTTACCGCTGATAGACTTGCGAATATTTTTGGGGATTCATTCGTCAGTCCCAATGGAACAAACTAAGGTTATGATAGTTGAGTTCAATGACATAAAGCTAGGATTTCTTGTTGACAAGGTGGAACGAATCAGACAAGTTAACGCTGAGGACTTGGACTCTTCAAAGATGCGTGGAGTTTCATTAAAATGGGTGCTGTACATAATAAAACGAGACGAAAGAAATATTTTGCTACTTGATTACGAGGCTATCATTCAGGAGACTGCGCCAGCCGTAGCTGAACACATGTTTGACCAGGGCAAATTAAGCACATACCAAAAACAACTTGGCCACGTTGAAGACTTCCATATACTTGTTGCTGATGACTCGCCGTTGTTGCGTCAACAAACTTGCGACGTGTTAAAGCAGTCTGGCTTCTCGAGTATCTACCCTGTTAAAGATGGCGTTGAGGCGAAAAAATTATTGTTGGATCAGGGAGAGAATTTCGACTTGCTTGTATCAGATATAGAGATGCCGTTGCTTGACGGTGTGAGTCTTGTTGAAACGTTGCGCGGAGATTCGAGGACTGAAAATATGCCGGTTATATTGTTCTCATCGATAATGGTCAAGGATTTGTTGGAGAGAGCTGAGTCCTTGAATATAACGCACGTATTGAAGCCTAATGTTTACGCACTTGTTGAAGCGGTTATGAAGATTTATCAGGAGTGTAAGAGAACGAGAAAGTACTAATGAATTTTTGTACCCAAATTTTTCGCCACGTAAGAAATCTATTTTGCAAACGTATAGACGCAGAGAAGGATTATTTCACTCCTATATTATCAATAGCGGAAGGAGCTTGTGAAGTCATAAAACAGAAGGGACTGGAAAATTTTTTGCTCAAAGAGTATGAAGCTGATGCTCGTTTTCTATCGTCCGCAAGATATTATGATGAAGCAAGTATCAGGAATGATATAGGCAGCGCATTATGCAGTATGTTGAGTTTTCTAGGATTATCGCCTGTTGTTAATTTTGTGGTTGAATGTGCGGAAGATTCAGAGGATAATTTGGCAGGACAATACAGCAGTGGTGCTTACAATAAGACGATTACGATAAAGTTTAGGAAGTACTATTCTCCAGTTAATATTTTGGCAATATTAAGTCACGAATGTACACACTATTTCATGGAACATCACAAACTTAACTGGAACGATACAGAACTTAACGAACAACGAACAGATGTCATAGCAAACTTAATAGGTTTCAATGCAATTATGCGTAGAGGCTATAGGAGTGTAAACACGCCAGACGGATTTACACACAAGATAGGATATATAACTAGTGAAGACTGCAATGACATTGGACAATTTCTTAAGCATCAAAGGAAAGTTATTAGTGACAAATTAGCGGCGGAAAAACTTATTTCAAACCTCAAACAAGAGATTAAGAAAAATTTAGAGGCTGCAAAAAGTTTGTTACGGCTGCTTGATTATATTGACATTTCAGAGATTAACACTAACAGCGAGCAAGATATATACACGATACAGCAAATACTCTTAGAGAAAGAGTCACGCAACATTCAAGCTGAAATACAACACCATGAGGATAGATTGCTGGATAATATTAACACAGCACAATTAACGCTGGAAAGTCAAGAAATAAATAAGCTGTGCATTAAGTTACTCTCATGGCTGAGTACACTGCAACAATACGGTAAATCACTTTAAGGCGAAATCTAATGAAGTTGTGCTGTATATAGCTCGTAATGTGCTGTTATCGATAGCTTCAAAGCTCACTCCGTCTAGTGAGACAGGCTCCGGGAATTTATCGAAGCTATAATAATATGCCGTAGCTTTTGGAATTTGTGCCAGTATCCTGTCACGTGTCTTGATTCTTGCTACATTTGTTGTCTGGTTGGCTATAAAGTCGCTAACTCCCCCTAAGATTATCCCGAACACTAACAAGGCCATCAATATTTCTGCTAACGTTTCGCCCTTTCTCCGCTTCCCCATGAATTACCGCCTCCGTTGTAAGATTAAGCACCTTGGAAAATTTCCCGCGTCATAAACTTCATCAATGAATTCAAAGTTTCCATAAAGATTCTTCAGCGCGTTCGCTTGGTTAATATTTCCCATTTCCAGAATTATATACCCGTCATGTTTCAAGAACTTGGCCGCGTTAGCTAATATATGCCTGTAAAAATCCATACCATTTTCTCCACCGTCAAGTGCTGAATGCGGCTCGTAGTCCCTGACAGTTTTATCAAGGTTAGAAATTTCGCGTGAGGGAATATAAGGTGGATTGCTGATTATTAATTCTAGTTCATCGGGGAAAAAGTTGAGCCTTGAGCGTTCGTGTACGTTGTAGCGTTCGAGGTTCTTGCGAGCAAATTTCAAAGCGTCGTAACTGTTCTCAATAATGTAAGCAAATGATTTAGGGAACTCCAGCAATATTGTTATCGCTATGCAGCCTGAACCTGTCCCCCAATCCACAAAGCTGAACTCTTCATCACGAGCAAAATATTTCTTCACGGCCTCTATTAAAGTTTCCGTGTCATGCCTTGGAATTAATACGCCTGGTCCAACGTAAAAATCTCGTCCGTAAAAGTCAGCATAACCCATAATATATTGCAGAGGTTCGCCAGCCTCACGCCTTGAGAGTAAAGCGTCAATCTTAGCTTGTTCATCGGGTGTGAAAGTTTTTCGCGCTAAAATATTCGTCGTACTTACTCCCAAAGCATGAGACATTAACCACAAAGTTTCTTGATTCAATTTAGCCTTCAAGATTCTGTAATTTCTGAGTTTGTTCAGCCAACAACATTGCGTCAATCATTTCGTACAAATCACCGTCAAGATAAGCTTCCAACTTATACAGTGTCAAGTTAATTCTGTGGTCAGTTATACGATTTTGCGGGAAATTATACGTCCTGATTCGCTCTGAACGATCCCCGGAACCTATCATGCCTCTACGTTCTGACGCTTGCTCGGAGTTTTGTTTTTGTTGCTCTAAATCGTACAGCTTCGTCTTCAAGTATGACATTGCCCGCGCTCTGTTCTTAATCTGGCTTCGTTCGTCCTGACAAGTTACTACGATTCCTGTTGGCAAGTGCGTAATTCTAACGGCTGAATCCGTCATGTTTACATGCTGACCACCTGCACCGCTTGAGCGATAAGTATCAATCTTCAAATCTTCGGGCTTGATATCAACTTCAACATCATCAGCTTCAGGCAAAACCGCCACAGTAGCTGCACTAGTGTGAATCCTTCCGCTTGCTTCGGTAACTGGTACACGTTGAACTCTATGAACGCCGGACTCATATTTCATCTTGCTATAAGCTCCGTTGCTGTCGATTCGGAAAACGATTTCTTTATAGCCGCCTATTCCAGCAGTGTTAGTTGAACTATCGATAACTTCAATTTTCCAGCGTTGACGCTCACAAAATCTCACGTACATTCTGAATAAATCAGCCGCAAATAAAGTAGCTTCGTCTCCTCCTGTGCCTGCTCTGATTTCTACAACAACGCTTTTCTCGTCATTGGGATCTTGGGGCAATAATAACAACGTTAAATCATGCGTGAAATTTTCAATCTGTGGTTCTAACTCATTAAGCTCCTCACGTGCCAAAGCTTCTAACTCTGAATCACCGGACTTGATTAACTCTTTCGCTTCTGCTATTGACTTCAAAGCCGCCTGATATTCGCGATATTTCATTACAACAGGCTCTAATTGTGCGCGTTTTTTCCCGAGTACCTGCAACTCTTTCGGATTCGATGCTATTGCGGGATCAGCTAATTTTTCCCCAACCTCAATATATTCTTGCTCTATAGCTTGCAATTTCGGTTCTATGTTCATGCGGTCAATAACCTTCCTTCTAATGCAGTATCAAGTGAGACTAGCGCAACTTCAGCCATTGTTATATCGGGCTCCCTTGTCGTTAAATATTGCAGCGTCAAAAACGGGGCTATTATGCACAGACCAACTTTCCCCGAATTTGAGGCAAGCTTGATAATTTCGTAGGATATTCCGATTACGAGTGGGATTAAAATTATTCGGGCTAAGACTTGTAACGCAAAACTCTCACCGGCTATAAGAGTCTTTACGGGCGAGAAAATTATTATGCTCACTATAACTGCAATCAACAAAAACGATGTCCCACAACGTGGGTGAATGCGTGAATGCTTCATTATGTTTTCAGGTGTCATTTCCATTCCTGATTCGAAAGTGTTAATGGTCTTATGTTCAGCTCCATGATAACGAAACACTTGCTGAATATCCGGCCATAAACCTATAATCGCTACGTAACCAATAAATATAACTGCACGCAAAACTCCCTCAATGATATTCACGTACAGAGGCTCAGCAGCTAAACGACCAGCCAACCACAATGGCAACGCTATGAACAATCCTCCGACAGCAACAATCGCAAGCAACACGGCCAGTAAAATATCTTTGAACGTCAGTTTCTCTTCCTCTTCTTCAAGTGCAACTTCAGCAGAGCGTGACAAAGCTTTAAAGCCTACTGCCATCATCTCACACATAACTACGACACCGCGAATCAACGGCCATTTATACGGAGCTTTCTTTGTTCGTGAACTATTGGGCCAAGTCTCGTGAAATATATCTCCGCCCGGTCTACGTACAGCCAGGCCCCAAAAATTTTTGCCCTTCATCAATACGCCTTCTATAACTGCTTGACCGCCCACAGGAATTTTCTTGAAGTCAGATTCTTGTTCAGCTTCCGACGCAAATAAATTCATGACGATCATAAGTAACAAATTCAATTTCTTAATCAAACATTAACGCCTCCATATCTCTATAAGGATTTCCGCAGGTTCTTGCTTCGTTGCATTTCCCGAATATACAACTTGGCCCGGCCTTCTCAAATAACACTGGCGCTTTTTCCCGGCAAAGTATCAGCATTTTTCGCGCAAGTTCGTGAATCTCCCATTGAGCTCTTCTGCATAGCCTTAAGCTGAAAAAGTGATGAAGTTCCCGCGCGTTCATAGTCATAACCAGCCTGGTAGAATGTCCATGAGGCAATATAAATCTCGCGTCTTCCTTCTTTATTCCAAGCTCAACTAATTTAGCGTAAGTTTGTTGTGAAAGTTTCACGCTCTCTTGAAAGAGTTTCAGGGCTTCGGGATTATTCTGGATAGACGGGGGAATTATTACGGCTTCTGGATCAGGATTCATCTTTACATAACGCTGACTCTGTTGACTAAAGCTCGCTAATCTGTGCCGGACTAATTGATGAGACGCTACACGGCTTAAACCGTCAATCCCAAAAGTGAAGCTTACGTGCTCAAAAGTTGACATATGACCACTCTGGAATAAATCAGCTATTAACTTGCGAGATAAATTCTGCTCTTCAGCCTGCAATAATTCACTAGCAGCTATATCCTTGTAACATATACGTGCAGCAGCAGCCACAACAGAATCGGGTTCGGGAGTGTGTGCCAATAAAATTACGTTCATGATAACAAAAAGAGGGGCTTTTTCGGGCCCCCCACGGTTTGCGAATTTCTTATACTTCGGTCTTCTGTCCGTAGTTGATGCCCTGATACTTCTTCTGGAATTTCTCAAGGCGTCCGGCCTCGGTCAATACCCTACCCTTCTTGCCTGAATAAAACGGGTGACAAGCTGAGCAGACTCCTACACGGATCTCCTTCATCGTTGAACGTGTCATGAAAGTGTTTCCGCAAGCACATGTAACTTTGCATTCCTGATAATCAGGGTGGATTCCTTTCTTCATTGTGTTAATGATTCCTTTCGTGAATTAATGTCTCAACCCAAGACGCTCGATAAGTGAACGATACCTGTTGAAGTCCTTGTTCATCAAGTAACGCAATAAACGTCTTCTGCTTCCTACCATTTTGAGAAGGCCACGGCGTGAATGAAAATCTTTCTTGTGAACTTTCAAGTGCTCTGTGAGCTCGCGAATACGCTCGGTCAAAATTGCAACCTGAACTTCCGGTGAACCTGTGTCATTCTCGTGAGTCTTGTACTCCGCAATGACTGCCTGTTTCTTGTCTTTCTGGATCATGAATATACCTCCGTTACTTATGTACTACTTCAAAGCCAAGAGCAAAGCTAATCCAGTAAGCTAAACTCATAGCCAAGAGTGTAAGCCCTGATATATTAACACTATGTGAGAAATTTTGCACTATTTTATGATAGAATATTCGTAGGCGAGGCCGTTCTAGTTTCATCGGGACGGGGGATTTGCCAGGGTCATCCCTGAGTACTTGACAGGAAAGGGGGTGAGAGCATGGAGAGAATAATAAAACTCGTCAAAGCCTTAGTAGACCTTGTACGAGCCATAGCGGATTTAATCCGAATTCTTAAAATGTAGTCTCACTTGGCGGGCATAAGTCCGGAGGTGGGACATCAACCCAAACTTCGGCAGCCCTTTATTTGTTAGAGTGTTCGTTTTCCTCGCTTAACGGCACTCTTTTTCTTACACGTAATTATACACCATTCACACCTGGACAACAAAAAAGCGGAACCTCCACGCTCGG
>CAJOGG010000009.1 GCA_905234205.1 uncultured Synergistales bacterium
GCCATGTACGGCCAAGAAAGCTGAAATCTTGCGCGATGATCTGAAACGTGACGGCAAACAAAATGTTGATTACGTTCTCACGACTGAAGAAATGATAACAATGATTAAGCGTGCTGGAATTAGATTTGACATGCTCGAAAGTGAAGCTGCTGATATGCCTTTCGGAATGGGATCTGGCGGCGCGGTCATATTTGGAAATTCCGGCGGAGTCATGGAGGCCGCATTGCGTACACTTTGTGAAGGGCCTGAACGTTCAGCGATTGAAAACTTACGTAACAGTGGCGTAAGAGGGCCGGGACCGTTGCGTGAGTTCACGTTCAATTACAAGGGCAACGAGATTAAAGCGGCAGTAGTTAGCGGACTTGCTGAAGCTGATGCATTACTACAACGAATCAAGAACGGCGAGAGCTTCTATCACTTTGTTGAAGTCATGGCATGTAGACGAGGCTGTATCATGGGAGGCGGCCAACCTGCACACGCTGGCTTCAGGACGAAAGAGGCTCGTAAACACGGGCTTTATGAGTCAGACATCAACACACAGATCAAGAAATCAAACGAGAACCCCACAGCGTTAGCCTTGTACGAAACATTAATCAAGGGACGCGAACACGAATTACTCCACAGTCATAGATAACAAAGCAATACATACCAAACTCCCCTCCTAGTGTGAATGCTAAGAGGGGATAATTTTATTCTTGCCTGTTTTGGTACAATACTCTGCAACAAGATTCGGAAAGGATATGAAAATTTTGACACTTGCATTATACAACGACCTCACACGTAAGAAGGAAAAGTTCATTCCCATTGAAGAAGGCAAGGTGAGATTTTATTCATGCGGGCCAACGGTTTACGATTATTTCCATGTGGGCAACGCTAGACCGTTCATCGTGTTTGACGTGTTAAGACGCTGGCTTGAACATGAGGGCTATAAAGTTACGTTTGTGCAAAATTTCACTGACATTGACGACAAAATGATTCACAGAGCTCATCAGGAGCATATCACAGTTGCAGAACTCGCAGAAAAATTCATAGCTGAATACAACAAAGACGCTGACGCACTAGGAATTAGACGTCCCGACGTTTCCCCGAGAGCCACTGAACATATACCAGAGATAATCAACACGATTGAGAGAATAATTGCTAACGGTCATGCTTACGTTTCTGAAGGCGACGTGTATTTTGACATTCAGAGCTGGCCGAAATATGGATCGCTTTGCAAACAGAACCTTGAAGACTTGGAGGCAGGCGCACGAGTCGAACCAGGCGAGAAGAAAAAAGACCCGCTAGACTTTGCATTATGGAAAGCTGAAAAGCCCGGCGAACCTTCGTGGGAGAGTCCTTGGGGTAAAGGCCGTCCAGGTTGGCACATTGAATGCTCGGCTATGTCATCAAAATATTTGGGCGATAACATTGACATTCATTCAGGCGGAGTAGATTTAATGTTCCCTCACCACGAGAACGAAGCCGCGCAGAGTGAAGCCGCTACGAATAACGGAAAGCCATTCGTAAATTACTGGTTACACAACGGGTTCTTATTGATTGACAGCGAAAAAATGTCAAAGTCGCTTGGAAATTTCCTCACAGCTAGAGCCGCCATTGAGAAATACCCCCCGTTAGCTTTGAGATTCTTTATGTTGAGTGCACATTACAGAAGCCCAATTAATTTCACGCCCGAAGGACTTGAACAAGCTGCCGCAGGTGTATCACGTTTAAGGAATTGTAAGAGCGATTTAGACTTTGCGGCCAAGACTCGAACAGGCGATTCTGATTTTGACATCAACAAATTTCACGATGAACTCAAAGAACTTGACAAGAAATTCTCCGACGCAATGAACGACGACTTCAACACAGCCGCCGCTATGGGAATATTGTTTGACGTTGTATCGTTGATTAACACGAGCCTCAAGAATCACGACAAGCTCCCCGAAGAGTTTTTTACGGCCTCAAAGAATGCGTTGAACACCTACGACGAAATTTTAGGGGTAATTGGTCCTGATGAAGCAGAATGTGAGAATGACAACGAAAGCGCAGAAATAGAAGCATTAATTCAGGAACGTACACAAGCACGTAAAGCAAAGAACTTCGCCCGCTCTGATGAAATTCGCGACACGTTAAAAGCTCGTGGGATTATTCTTGAGGATACACCACAGGGCACTAAATGGAAGAAGGAATTATAGAGAATGTTTAAGTTGTTAATAGCAAGACGTTTTATGCCGTTATTCCTGACGCAGTTTCTTGGAGCCTTTAACGATAACTTTTTCAAGAGCTCGTTAATGATGCTGATAACTTACAGACTTGGAGACGCTGCCGGAATTGACTCGCGTATACTCGTTAATGCTGCGGCCGGGATATTTATATTGCCGTTCTTCCTATTTGCTGGACCTGCTAGCGACTTGGCCGATAAATATGATCGTTCGGACTTAATGCGCTGGGTAAAATTTGCTGAGATAGTCGTAATGGCCGGGGCTGCTCTTGGTTATTGGCTGAATAACGTGTGGCTGTTAATGTTCGTGTTGTTCATGATGGGGGCACAGTCAGCTTTCTTCAGTCCCGCAAAATATAGTATCTTGCCTCAACATTTACCGGAAGAGGAATTAATCGCGGGCAATGGCTTAATACAAATGGGCACGTACTTAGCAATCTTAACAGGAACTATAGCGGGCGGTTTAACGATTTTGAAGGAGAACGGAGTTTATTTAGTCGGGGGTATAGCTGTGAGCATAGCGGCTGCTGGTTGGTTAAGCAGTATGTTAATCCCTCCTACAAAGCCTATAAATCCTGAAATCAAAGTTTCGTTCAGCATTGTAAGGCGTACGATTAACATGTTCCGTGAAGTTTACCCGATGAGAAAAGTTTTTGGGGCAATGATGGCGATCTCATGGTTCTGGCTAGTTGGTGCTACGTTCTTGGCCCAATTCCCTACTTATTCACGCTTAACTCTTGGCACTGATGAAAGTGTAGCGACGGCTTTTCTCGCGATATTCTCATGTGGGATAGGATTCGGGTCAATGTTCTGCAACGCTTTACTCAAAGGCAAAGTTACGACTAAATACGTCCCTTCAGCCGCTTACGGTATAGCTATAGCCAGTGTGTTGTTATGGTACGTGAGCAATCGTCCTCCAGTTCCAGCAGGTACTCCCGAAATTGGAGCTTGGGAATTTTTCTCACGCCCTGAAAATTTCATGATAACGTTCTGTTTGTTCGTGATAGCGTTTTGCGGAGGACTATATATTGTTCCGTTGTACGCAGTCATGCAGACGAAGGCACCCGAAGAAAAAGTTTCCGGCGTAATAGCTTGCTCAAACATCAGCGACTCGCTATTCATGGCTGTAGCAGCGTTGGGCGCAAGTTTATTAATCTCAATGGGAGTAAGTATTCCGCAGATATTCTTGACCATGGGGCCAAGTACTTTTGTGGTTGGTTTGCTCGTGGGATTGTTGTAACAGATAGGCCCCTGCCGTTATGACAGGGGTTAAAATTTTTTTTGCACTAACAAAGCTTCAAGAACGTTAAACAAGTTTGTCCGTATTGGCGCTCTGAGATTATTTCGAAATTTTCGGGAGGCAATAATTCTTCCCCAACTGAATGCTCAAACACAAACACGCAATCAGGAGCAAATAGCTTGTCAAGATTCTGCAATGTCAATAATTCTTCACACCAACCAGCATTGTACGGAGGATCGGCAAAAATTATATCGAAGGTCATTTCACGTTTCACAAGCCACGAAATTGCGCGCCGAATATCAAGCGAAAGAACTATAGAGTCTTTCACCTTCCCCTTAATGTTCTCTGCTCGTGATTTAATGCTCTCAACAAAGACGCAAGACTCTGCCCCGCGTTTTAGTGCTTCCCGCCCTACTTGGCCCGTACCTGCGAATAAGTCCAGAAAGTTTTTATCCTTAATATTTCCAAGTATGCTGAAGAGTGCGAGTAATGCCCGGTTAGTTGTTGGTCGTACTTCCTTAATCATGCGCTAATTTGTCGGCTACGTCGTTTAATGCGGCTCTAACTGCTGGAGTCAAAAATGCTTCCGTTGTCTTATCGAGTCTTATCAAGAATCCCTCGTCGCGTGGCAAAATGTTAATGTAAAATTTCTGCTCAAACTCGTCGTCACTGGTCAACGTATCAAGCAAGTAATTATTCTTCTCCGGATTCGTGAAATACCGCCCGAACTTCCAGAATGATTTACCCGATTCGTTCTTGCCTGTGAGATTCTTTAAGCCTGCTACTTGTGCCTCTGTTACGTTGTGATTAATTTTTATGTGCATATCCTGTGAGGTCCTCCGTGAAATTGTGAATGTCTTTGTCTTCCTGAAACGTACCCTGAAAATATTTTTGCCCTCGTCTAGCCATTTGCGCTCGTATTTTGTCGTTATTGCTCGTTGTGGATTAATCGTGAACTCTGTTAGCTCTAACGCCTCGTGACTCCCTAAAACGTCCTTAACTTCATTCGCGTAAGGTTCATCGTCGCTGACCATTTCGAAGACTCCACCGACCTTTAACACTGCGGCCAAGCCATCGGAAAAATCTTTAGCCGTGACTCTTCTATGAGCTTGTTTGTTGCTTGACCAAGGGCACGGGAATTGCATAATGATTTTCTCAAGTGTCTCATCAGCAAATAATTCACGTAACATATAGCGCGCGTCAATGTTAATTATTCGTAAGTTGTTGAGGCCGGCGGCACGTCTAGCACAACGCAATACACATGACTGTGAAATCTCTACGCCATATAGCAAAATTTCCGGATTAGCTTCTGCATATTGCACAGTAAATTCTCCGTTGCCGAAACCTATTTCAAGCTGCGTGTGAACTTTTACAGGAAGAGGAAGACCGCTTTCAGGATAAATTATTACCCCATATTGCGGCCTTGCGTTCGTGGTTGCGCTTAAAATGTCCATGTAAAATCCGGCAATCCTTCCGCCAAAACTCGTGCCTTAACGTCAGCCATTATTCGCTCTAGTGCCTCCTGCGTATGACCTTCACAACGTACAGTTACTACAGGTTGAGTGTTAGAGCCTCGAATTAATCCCCAACCATCAGGATAAAGAATCCTCACGCCGTCAACAACGCTGCATTTATATTCTTTCTGTGCTTTGTCCTTGATACGGTCAACAGTTGCGAATTTCTCCTCGTCTGAACATGGAACGCGAATCTCTTCTGTTGAAGGATAAACAGGAATTGAAAGCATTAAACGCGAGAGCGACTCGTTAGTTTTCGATAGGATTCTCAATAAACGTCCCGCAGCATAAAACGCGTCATCATGCCCGAAAAATTCATCAGCAAAGAACATGTGCCCGGAATACTCACCAGCGAATAACGCGCCTAACTCACGCATTTTAGCTTTGATTAACGAGTGCCCCGACCTCCAATAAAGAACATGCCCTCCGAATTTCTCCGCTAACTCTGGAAGCACCATGCTGCATTTTGGTTCAACGATCACATCAGCGCCCTTGTGTTCAGCAAGTAATTCCTTCCAGTATAGAGTCATGAGCCTATCGCCAAAAATCACATCGCCTTTATCGTCAACGACTCCGATCCTATCTGCGTCACCATCAAATGCTATTCCAACGTCCGCTTTCTCGCTCTTAACTCGTTCAATTAACGCCTGTAAGTTCTCGCGCTTCTGTGGGTCGGGGTGATGATTCGGGAAATGTCCGTCTGGTTCATCAAAGAGTGATACACATTCACAGCCTAACATCTCGAAATATTTCTTGGCCGTAATTCCTGCTGATCCATTTCCTGAGTCACATACGACCTTGAATTTTTTGCTGAAGGGTAAATCGAATTTCGCCACCAACATTTTCAAATACTCGTCGTTAATATCAGCGTGAGTCAATTTCCCTTTGCCCGTCTCAAAATTTCCACCCTGTGCTATAAGTCTAATGTTTCTGACATCATCGCCGTATAAAGTCCCGTGTTCAAAGCATAGTTTTAAGCCGTTCATGTCCGCGGGATTGTGTGAGCCTGTAATCATTACTCCGCCCGAATAATTAAATCGTATCAAGCTCCAATAAAGCATGGGTGTAGTAACAAGTCCAACGTCAACAACGTCAAGCCCAGTTGATAACACACCCTCAATCAAAGCTGCTTTGATTCGTGGAGTTGAGAGTCTTGCGTCGCCCCCGACAGTTATTCCCGACGTTACGTCCATTCTTATAAGCCATGAGCCATAAGCCCGGCCAATTGCGTTTGCTACTTCATCAGTGAGATCTATATCTGCGACTCCGCGTATATCATATTCTCTAAATATATTTTCTGGAATGTTCATTGTAAATTTGTCAGCTCCTTCGTTAGTTAAGCCTATATTAGCACACAAAAAAGAAGCAAGCCTCCTTTGTAGAAAGCCTGCTCCCGTGAATTTATTGCTCGTTTTGAGATTACAGGACGTACAGCGAGATTCCGTAAATCGCCAGCACTGCCACGACGCCTTGAATCAAAGTCGCTACAGTTTGAGCTTTATACGCCGTGTTAAGGTCCATGTCAGAGAATTGCGTTACTACCCAGAAATAAGAGTCATTAGCGTGTGAAACGACCATTGCGCCACTTCCGATAGCCAACGTAGCCAACACTGCTCCCATAGGGGCACCGAGTCCAAGTGAGCCAAGCATAGGGGCTATGATTTGTGCTGTGGTTACGATTGCAACAGTTGAAGAGCCTTGTGCAGTCTTGAGAGCCGCCGCGATTATGAACGGTAAAAATATTCCAAAGTTGTATGAGCTAAGAGCTTCGCCAATGTAAGTTCCGACTCCTGAAGCCGCGATAACTGCTCCGAGTCCACCGCCTGCTGCCGTGATCATGATTATGTTAGCGCCGTCCTTAACGCCTGCACCGATCCAACCGTTCGTAACTTCTTCAGTGAATGGAGCAAGGAAGAAACATAAAATCACGCCGATTGACAAAGCTATGACGGGATTACCAAGGAAATTGCTGACGATGAAGAGTGTTGACTCTTTTCCGCCGATTTTCGCTAACGTTGTCGGGTAACTGATGAATGAGCTAAGGCCGATTAAGATTAACGGGATAAGAATAGGAGCAAACGACTTGAACGCGCCAGGGAGCTTGCCATATTTTGCTTTGAGTTCCTCGTAGGACTCGCCGGCTTCAAGATTTTCATCAAACGGCACGGGGAGTCTTGGCCCTGCGATAAGAGCGTAAATGTAACCTGCTAACACTGAAATAATCGAGACTGCTATACCCCACATAATAACCATGCCTAAATCCGCGCCGAGTTCGTTAGCTGCTGCAATAGGGCCAGGAGTCGGGGGTACGAGCGTGTGTGTTGCGTAAAGACCTGTTGAGAGTGCTATAGCCATAACTGAAAGCCTAACTCCGCTGCGTCTCGCTAATGATTTATTGAGGGACGATAGAATTACGAAGCCCGAGTCACAGAACACTGGAATCGATACTACCCAGCCGATTAAGCTCATGGCAAGAGCAGGACGCTTTTCCCCTACTACTTTCAGAACGCTATCAGCCATTGTGAAAGCCGCGCCGGATTTCTCAAGCATTGCCCCAATGATCGTGCCGAGTAAGATTACAATTCCTATACCGCGACAAGTTCCGCCGAAGCCATTAAGAATCGTATCGAGCACTTTTGCCGGAGCCATACCAACAGCCAATCCCATAGCTAACGCTACAGCAAACAACGCCACGAACGGGTGAAACTTGCACTTGGAAATCAATAACACCATTAAGATAATGGCAACGATAAGAATTACTACTAACATAGAACCTTGAACCATAAATAAAATTTCTCCTTTCGAATAAGTTTAAAGCCTTGGTCATAAGTATAGCGCAATTCAGTTTTTGTAGTATATATAAGGTTGTCAGAGACAAGAAATACGGTTATAATTCCAAACAATTTCATGACTAACGTGAAAGGAGTGGGAAATTCCCTCTCCTTTTTTGTATGACAGTGATAATGTGAGAATGATAACAGAAGAATTTTTGAAGCAAATAGAATTAATAGTTGAACGTTCTGGTTATGAATGTGTGCACGTGGGAATCAGGACGGATTTTGGCAAAATGAAGGTACAGATATTAATAGACTCGTTGGGAGGAATTAACGTTGATGACTGCGAGTTAGTCTCAAAGCAAGTGAATAAATTTCTCGACGAAAATCCCGACTTACCCGAATTAGATAAGGGACGCTATTACTTGGAAGTCAGTTCGCCTGGAGTTGAGAGGCCGTTATACAAGCTGAATGATTATATAAGATTTCAAGGTCGTGAAGCTCGTATAAGGCTCAATGGCTTATTGGAAGGACGCAAGACTTTTACCGGGGTAATAAATTCCGTATGTGAAGGCCAAGTTAATTTGTCCTGCAGCGAGGGGGAAAAGCTGATACCGTTTGAATTAATAAAGGGAGGTAATCTGGTATACAGATTCAATTTCGAGAATGATGACAATAACAAGAACAAGAAAAAGGGGAGGAAAAAATCATGATGCGTTTGGGGCGTGAGTTCATTGAAGCTCTCGATGCTCTTGCAGAACAGCGCGGTCTTGATATAGATGTCGTTATAGCCACAATGGAATCGGCTATGCAATCTGCGTACAACAAATATCAGCCAGGAGAGCAGGAAACAGAAATCAAAATTGACCACGAAACTGGAGATATAACTATACATGAGCTTAGAAAAGTTGTTGAAACTGTAGAGGACGTTGACAAAGAAATCACACTTGACGACGCTTTGAATTATGATCCAAACATAGAATTAGGAGACACTCTAAGAATTGAACGTAACCCAACAAATTTTGGACGTATAGCAGCACAGACAGCAAGGCAAGTTATAGCTCAAAAGTTACGTGACGAAGAACGCAAGCTCGTTTACTCTGCATTTGCTGACAGGGTCGGGGACATGATTAACGGCACTATTTACAAGACCGAAGGCGACGATATTATCGTAAGGATAAACGACAAGACGGACGCTGAATTACCCAGACGAGAACGAATTAATGGCGAACGATATAATCCCGGCAACGTTATGAAATTTTATGTTCTTGATGTTAAGCAGAAATCGCGAGGCCCCAAGATTATACTTTCACGAACTCACCCGGGCTTGTTGAAGAAGTTAATGGAGCTTGAAATTCCTGAAATTCAGCAAGGCATCATTGAAATTCGCAACATTGTTCGTGACGGAGGCGCTAGAGCTAAAGTTGCATTATCGAGTCTTGATCCTAACGTTGACCCGGTGGGAGCTTGCATAGGCAATGGTGGCTTACGAATCAGGGCTATAAGTTCAGCGTTGAAAGACGAAAAAATTGACGTGCTTGTTTATAGCAATGACCCATTAGTTTACATAAAGAACGCTATGCTCCCCGCACAGGTCGCGAAAGTTGAGCCAGTTGTTGATCATGAGAGAGAAGCTAACGTTCACGTATATCAGGATCAATTATCGTTAGCTATAGGTAAAGCCGGACAAAACGTAAGACTAGCCGCGAAATTAACAGGATGGAAAATTAACGTAACACCGGTAGAGCCTGACAGAATGCCGACGTTAAAAGATATATTCCATGACGTTTTTGAAGACGAGAAATAAATCGGACAAACAACCCCAGAGATCTTGTGTAGCTTGTAGACTTCGAGGCAATAAAGATGACTTCATCAGATTAGTTATAGATTCTAATGGTGACGCGGTTGTCGATGTTGCCAAAAAGTTACCAGGGCGAGGCGCTTATATCTGTCCTAACTTAGAATGTTTGAAACGTTCCCAAAAAGGTAGACTGGCCGGAGCTTTGAAGAGTACGATCAAGAACGCGGATCTCTGGGATAAACTTGAAGCAGTAATCATTGAAAGGAGCAACGCCGTTGAGCGATAAAATTAGAATCTATGACCTTGCAAAAAAACTTAATAAGAGCAACAAGGAATTAATAGCCGTGTTACAACAGCTAGATATACCCGTAAAATCACATTCTAGTTCGATTGATGAAGAGACGGCACAAATCGTTGAGAACATAATCAAGGAAGCTAGTGAAGCTAAATCGCAGGAGAAGAAGCAACGTAGCGCAGAAGGCTCAAAATCAAAGCCCGAAAAATTTGCTAAGTCTGGTGAGAAAAAATCCATGCCCGAAAGAGATCAACGACCAGAGAAGCCTGAACGCCCTGAGAGACCACAAAACCAGAATCAGCATCAGAAGCCACAAAAATTTCATAAGCCGCAGCAAAAAAATCAAGCACCGCAAAAACAGCAAACTCCCACAAAAACTCCAGAGGCCGCAAAACCAACTCCAGCTCCTACGCCTGCACCAGTGAAGAAGCCTGAACCGCCAAAAGAGTCGCCTAAACTCGTTGAACGTCCTCCGATTATTACAGTTATGGGACACGTTGACCACGGAAAGACTACGCTACTTGACCATATAAGGCATGCCAGTGTTGCTGCTCATGAAGCCGGAGGAATCACACAGCATATAGGCGCGTATGTTGTTATTCAGGACGGTAAGCCCATTGTATTTCTTGACACCCCTGGCCACGAAGCTTTTACAGCTATGAGAGCAAGAGGCGCAAATGTTACTGATATAGTAATTCTCGTAATCGGTGCTGATGATGGCGTAATGCCTCAAACTCGTGAAGCTATAGATCACATTAAGGCCGCTGGTGTTCCGTTAGTCGTCGCTATCAACAAAATTGACAAGCAGGGAGCTAAGCCCGATAGAGTTCGTCAACAACTTTCAGAGCTTGGAATTTTCACCGAAGGCTGGGGCGGAGACGTCGGAGCAGTGGAAATTTCGGCCAAGCAGGGAATAGGCGTATCTGATTTGCTGGAACGTGTATTGCTTGAAGCTGAAATGCAGGAGCTTAAGGGAGATCCCAAGGCTAATCCTGAAGGTGTTGTGATTGAGGCACGACTCGATAAGGGTAAAGGTCCAGTAGCTACGGTAATCGTTAAGAATGGTACGCTGAAATCTGGCGACATAGTTTTATTTGATTCAACATGGGGAAAAACTCGTGCTTTGTTCGATTGGGCAGGTAAGACTCTCAAGAGTGCTGGGCCAAGTACTCCGGTTGAGATTTTGGGATTGAGCGATGTCCCTAACCCAGGCGAATCTTTCAGAGTTGTGAAGACTGAACGTGACGCGCGACAAGCTTTAGACGAGGCAAAACTATCAGCCGCAGCTGACAAAACAGAAGTCAAGAAAGCCTCATTTGAAGATTTATATTCGAACTTGGCCGAGGGGCAATTACCTCACATGAATTTAGTTGTGAAATGTGACGTACAAGGCTCACTCGAAGCTTTATGTGCAGTGCTTGAGAAACTTGCTACTAATGAAGTTGGCGTGTCTATCGTTCATAGAGGAGTCGGCAGGATCGCTGAAAGTGATGTAATGTTAGCGTCAGCCTCAAATGCCGTAATAGTTGGCTTCAACGTCAGGCCCGATGGAAATGCTAAACGTGTTGCGGAATTAAACGGCGTAGAGATTCGTACGTACAACGTTATCTATGACATTATCGACGATGTTAAGGCGGCTATGGCGGGATTGTTGAAACCTGTGTTGCGCGAGGATACTTTGGGAGAAGTTGAAGTGCGACAAATTTTCAAGGTGCCAAAGGTCGGGCGTATCGCTGGCTCACACGTAACAAAAGGACTCGTAAGACGTACAGCTAAAGTTCGCGTAATTCGTGACGGGATTGTAATTTGGGACGGCAGGATCGCATCATTGAGGCATGAGAAGGACGAAGCACGAGAGCTCAAGGCTGGAATGGATTGCGGAATTTCTCTTGAGGGCTATCAAGATTTTGAACCCGGCGATATTTTGGAAGTCTACGACGTTATCGAGGAGAAGAGAACTCTGGAATGAGCAACAACTTACGAATGTCGCGCATAAACAAGCAACTTCAACGCGAGATAGCTATGATTATCGAGTCCCGAGTCAAGAAAGAGAGCGTTAAGGGCACAATCATAACCGGAGTCGAATGCAGCAAAGATTTAGAGCGCGCAAAAGTTTATTTCACAGCTTTAGAGGCTCGAAAATGCCCGGGGATTCTCGCAGACTTAAACGAGATCAAGGGAGCTATACGCGGAATGCTTGGCCAAACGATAAAGTTACGACGAGTCCCTGCGCTTGAATTTATCATTGATAAAAGTAGCGTCTACGGAGCAAAGATTGATAAGATTCTTGACAACATAACCTACACTTACGACGAGGACAACGAATATGACCCAGAAGAATTTGAATGAGTTTCTCAAAGCGTCGGAAATGTTAAAGGCTTATGATAGTTGGAGCATATTCACTCACAAGAAATCTGACGGCGATTCGATGGGCTCTGCGAATGCTTTGTATGAGGCCGGAATAAATTTAGGCAAGCGCGTAAACTGGTATGCACCCGACGAAAATTTACCTGCTGGATATAAATTTCTCCCGCATTTCTACGATTTCACACCTTGCGAAAATTTCGACTTCAACGACGATAAAATGCTCTACGTGTTTCTTGATTGTTCCAACGAGTTCAGAAGCGTAACAGGTTTTGAGCCGCGTCCCAACGTCCTTAACATAGATCATCATGAGGATAATTCGCTCTTCGGCCAAGTTAATTGCGTTGATGGAAAAGCAAGTAGCACATGCGAGATGTTGTACAGACTCTTCAAGACCGGTAACTGGAATATAACTCAACCCATAGCGGAGAGTTTATACACCGGATTATTCACGGATACAGGGGGGTTCTCGTTCTCAAACACGTCGCCGTTGACTCACATAGTAGCCGCAGAATTGATTGAACTAGGTGTGATAGTTGACCGCATGAGCGACCTAATCGGACAAAATAAATCTCCCGCAGATTTTCTCATATGGTCAAGAGCTATGTCGCGCGTAAAACTTTTTGGGCCTGAAAATATTTTTGCTATCTCCGTCGTGTATGCAAAGGACTTTGAGGAAACAGGCGCAGACATGACAGGCACAGAAGGACTCTCAAGCATGTTCATGACTATCAGGGGCGTGAAGTTAATCTCAACGATAACGCAATATCCCAACGGTGATACAAGATTGAGCATTCGTTCGCGTGAAGGAAGTCCTTTTGGTGCAGGAGAGTTAGCACGAGATTTGGGCGGTGGAGGTCATGAGAGAGCAGCCGGTGCAAGTTTCAATGATGTCCCGATTGATGAGGCCGCTGATGAACTTGAAGCCATAATTATGCGTAAATATCATGAATGCAATACTACTGATTAATAAGCCAATAGATTACAGAAGTTCTCAATGCGTAGGAATTGCACGTAAGCAGCTTAAGGGCTTGAAGGTTGGACACACGGGCACACTTGATTCTACGGCGTCGGGGTTGCTGGTGTTGATGCTTGGTCATGCTACGAGGTTCAGCGAGTACGTGATGTCGTTGCCAAAAGTTTATCGCGCTGTGATTCAGTTCGGAGTTGAGACAGATACTTACGATTATTCCGGCGAAATACTTTCACAACATAGCTATGAAAATCTTGATGTAGAGGCTTTGAATGATTCGTTGTACTCGTTTTCGGGGCTGCGTCTTCAAAGTCCACCTGCTGTTTCCGCGATTAAGATTGATGGTCAACCCGCATACAAGCTCGCTCGTTCTGGAAAGGATCCCAAAATGGAAGCTCGGCCGGTCTTGTTCAGGGATATAAAGATTCTCAAGCCTTATGACTCTCAAACAGGCACACTAGAATTAGAAATATATTGCGGACGTGGCACTTACATACGAAGCTTGGCTCATGACTTGGGCGTAATAACAGGCTGCGGGGCTCACGTGAAATCTTTAACGCGAATGTCAGTCGGAAATTTCTCACTCTCAAATGCTAATTCACTTGACGAAGGCGAATACAGATACACGACTTTGCATGAGTTAGCAGAGAACTTCACACGAATCTATATATCTCAACGCGACGAGAAAAGCTTTATGAACGGTCTAAGCATTTTATTACGTCATGCAGAAGAATTTTCCCGCGGCGTCAGTTTTGCTAGCAATGAAATCTTTGTTGAAGGCGATAGATTTTTGGGCGTTGGCGAATACGTTGGCTATGATTACGTGAGGCCGATTGTGATTGTCCCGAAGGTGTAGGCTGGTGAAAAATGTTAATCACGATTGGGGCTTTCGATGGATTTCATAAAGGGCACGCGGAATTATTGAAGGTTTGCCGGCAACATGCGATAAACGACGATTGGGGCGTAGTTACGTTTTATCCTCACCCTTCTGAATTTATGCACAGGCTCAATCATGCTTTATTTACGCTTAGAGAACGCGAATTTATTCGTGAGGTTGTGGGCATTCCTAATTATTGCGTGTTGAAATTTGATGAGGCTCTGAAGAATTTGACTCCGGAAAAATTTTGGGCTCTCCTTCGTGAACGCATCAACATAGACGGACTCGTTATGGGCAGCGATTTTCATTTCGGGTGTAAACGTTCGGGCAGTGCTGAGTCTCTCAAAACTCTAGCTGAATTTCAAGGGCTGACGAATGTTCATATAGTTGACGTTGTGAACAAAGCTAGCTATTCAAGCTCAAAGGTGCGTGAAAAGATTTTGGCCGGCGATATAACGAGCGCTAACGAGATTTTGGGCTATAACTGGTTCATGATTAATAGCGTCATTCATGGCAACGAACGAGGCCGCACAATGAATTTCCCCACAGCTAACTTACAACTCGCACAAACTTGCATAACTCCGGCTTATGGAGTCTATTCAGTAGCGTTATTATTCAATCACGAGTGGCACTGCGGAGCTTTATCAATCGGCAATAACCCGACCTTTCACGACGTCAACGAGACTCGCGCGGAAGTTCATATACTGGATTTTTCAGGGGATATTTACGGGGACGAGATAGCGACGTTCTTTCTTGGAAGAGTTCGGGACGTTCACACCTTTGCGAATAAACAGGAGCTTATAAATCAAATTGAGCTTGACATCAACGAATGCAGAAATATTTACAAGGAGGTTTTTAGCAGGCGGGACAGCGTGAAATTTTTTGAGCGTGCGGAAAAAGTTTATTACTCACAAACGAAATTAATTCCTGAAATCATAACACTTACATAAATTAAATAAATTTGAGAGAGAACATGTTAATAGATTCACATTGTCATATAAATTCTGAAGATTTGCGTTTAGATGCACGGGCAGTAATTTCTCGTGCGTGGGAAGCTGACGTTCATAAAATGTTGATCGTCGGCTGTGATTATGAAGATAGCTGTGAGGCGGTGGCACTAGCTGAAGATTTCTCACAGTTTGGGTTATATGCTTCAATAGGGATTCACCCGCATGAGGCAAAACGTTACGAAACTATCCCCGAAGAATTTAACCGCTTAATCATGAGTAAAAGAGTCGTTGCGTTAGGAGAAATTGGCCTTGATTATCATTATGATCATTCGCCGCGTGACGTTCAGCAAAAAATGTTTGAGCTACAACTTAACTTTGCGGAGAAGCATAATATCCCCGTGATTTTGCATATACGTGAAGCAATGTTTGACGCTATGCAAATTTTACGCAGGCATACTGGACTCAAGTTATTGTTTCATTGTTATAGCGGTGGGCTTGAATATCTTGAACAGGTTTTGGAACTTGGAGGCATGTGTGCTTTTGGTGGCGCGTTGACGTGGAACAACAAGACCTCTGAAGAGTTGCAGAAAATTTTGCAGCTTATACCGCTTGAGAATATTTTATTCGAGACTGATAGCCCGTATATGTCGCCTGTACCATTTAGGGGCAAAATTAATGAGCCTGCTTACGTGAAATATGTTTATGAAGTTGCTGCCCGCGATTTAAGAATGACGGTCAACAGCTTGGCCGAACAAGTTGAGATTAACGCCAATAAATTTTTCGGGTGGGAATAATTCATCATGTTTGAGTTCAAAGTTATAGCCGAGTGTAAGACGACAGGAGCACGCGCGGGGGAATTAATCACTCCTCACGGAATAATCAAGACGCCGGTTTTTATGCCCGTAGGAACTTTAGCCACCGTCAAAGCTATGTCGCCCCGTGAACTTGAAGAGATCGGCTCGCAGATAATTCTTGGCAACACTTACCATTTATATTTACGTCCCGGCCCTGAAATAATCTCAAAGGCTGCTGGCTTGCACGAGTTCATGAACTGGAATAAGCCTATATTGACGGATAGCGGAGGGTTTCAAGTTTTCTCGTTGGCCAAGTTGCAGAAGATAACCGACGAAAATGTAATGTGCCGTTCACATATTGATGGCTCGCAGTTGATAATGTCGCCGGAATGGTCAATGGATATGCAAAGGGTACTAGGCTCTGATATAGCTATGTGCTTTGATCAATGTTGCGAATACCCTGCCACCCACGATAAAGCAGAAGAGGCCGTCAAGCGTACAACTTTATGGGCAAAACGTTCCAAGAAATATTTTATGAACAATAATGACCCGAACAAGCAAGCGTTATTTGGAATCATTCAAGGCTCTGTTTACGACGATTTAAGAAAGAGGAGCGCGGAAGAGATTCTTGAAATTGATTTTCCTGGCTATGCTATAGGCGGCTTATCGGTCGGAGAAAGTCACGAAGCTATGTATCACTCACTGGAAGTCCTGAATGAGATTATGCCACGAACAAAACCGCGTTACTTGATGGGAGTTGGTTACCCGTCAAATATCGTTGAGGGGATCGCAAGGGGAGTTGACATGTTTGATTGCGTGTTGCCAACAAGAAACGGAAGGAACGCTACAGTTTTTGTCTCATCAGGTCGCTTAAACATGAGGGGAAAATCTTACGCGGAGGACTTTTCGCCAATGGATCCTGAATGTGATTGTTACGCTTGCAGGAATTTCACGAGGGCTTACTTGCGACACTTGGCAATGGCCGGGGAAATTTTGGGCGCGAGGTTATTTTCATGGCACAACTTGAGATTCACAATCAGGATAGCAGAGCAGGCACGAGAAGCAATAATTGAGCAAAGATTCCCAGAATTTCTGAACGAGTTCAACGAAATAACGATAAGCACGAAGATTAATCCCGAATCAATCTCACAGGCCGCAAAAATTATTCGTGGTGGTGGGCTTGTAGCTTTTCCCACTGAAACAGTTTACGGACTCGGAGCTAATGCGCTTGACTCTGAAGCAGTGAGAAAGATTTATGAGGCCAAGGGAAGACCGTCTGACAACCCGCTAATTTTGCACGTATCAAGCTTTGAACAAGCAAGTGAACTTGTGTACATGAATAACGTATCAGAAAAGTTAATCACGAAATTTTGGCCGGGGCCTCTTACTCTCGTGTTACCTGCTAAAGAAATTGTGCCTCTTTTAACGCGCGGAGGACTCGAAACTGCCGCAATACGTATGCCCGATAATCCCGTAGCACAAGCCTTGATCAAAGCCTCCGGAGTCCCCATAGCTGCTCCAAGCGCAAATATAAGCGGACGGCCAAGCCCAACTGACTTTGAAAGCGTCTACAACGATATGAACGGAAGAGTCAACATGATTCTTGACGGCGGAAAAGTTGACGTTGGAATTGAGAGCACTGTTATAGACGTTACGAACCCCGAAAAAATTTTAATGTTGCGACCTGGTGGAATGCCGCGGGAATTGATAGAGAACGTGTTGGACGCGAAATTATATTTCCCTGATGAAACTAGCAAGAAACGTTCGCCCGGGACTCGTTATAAACATTATGCGCCTAATATTCCAGTGGTAATCTGGCGTAAAAGTAAGAACTTCCCGGAAATTAACAACGCTGCTTATATGGGAGTTCATGATGTCAATTACAATTGCGCGGGAAAAATTATATTCCCTGATATAAAGAGCTATGCTCATGGATTATTTGCTGGTTTTAGGGAACTTGAGGCAAAAAATTTTGCATGTATCATCGTTGAATGGCCGGAAGGTGCCTCGGGAGTAAGCGAAGGGTTGCGAGACAGAATCTCACGCGCGGCGGGGGAAAAATGATAAATTGTTTGTATAATAGTAGTCAACTAAATTCAAGAATGGAGTGAAAGCTATCATAATGAGCTGGATAATATTGGCCTTAACTTTGGGCGCGTCTATTACGTCCATAATTCACGGCGTATTTATGCTTTTCGGCTCGCTCTCTGTTAGCGGGGGGGCGGTCTTCGGTATTCCTTCAACGATGCTGGCAAGTCTACCGGTAATTTCGGCGATATTCGCTCTTATAGGTGGGATAATAGCCTTCAACCGTAGTAAATGGGGGGCGATATTCCTGTTTATTGCGGGAGGTTTATGCGTTCCTTCACGAGATACATGGCTGTACGGTGGATTGTATTTCTTAGCCGGCGTTTTGTGTTTCCTTTTGCCCTCAAATAAGCACGATGAATTTCAGGACATGGCTTACGAAAATGAATACGACGACGAAAATAATTATCCTGAAGATGAACTTGAAGAACGAGAAACGCAAGAAGAACTTGATTACGTTCAGGGAGATCCGTTGAAAAACCTTGAGACACCCGTTAATAACATAAATACTCGTTTGTTTAATGGTGATGTCGAACCAATTGTTAATAGTGAGCCTCCGAAATTACGGCGCAGAATGTCCAAAACTTGTCCAGAATGTGGCGCGGTGGTTTCACGTGAAAATAGATTTTGTCCTACATGTGGCACGAAGTTATACGTTTCGACTGACTTTGAACATATTGAAGAGGAATTGGAAGCCAAGAACGAAAATATTCAGAGCGTGAACGAAACGTTATTTACTCCTACTACAACAGCAGCACCGGCCCCGGAAATTAATAACGCTGAAGATTTAGTGAATGTTAATAGTGATAGTGAAAATTTTAATTTGAATGATGGTGATGAAATGAGTAGTGCACAAGCTGTCCCGAATTACAGAGTCCTAGTGAAACCTCAACGTAACACAAGAAATAGCATAAACAACGACGATGATATGACTGTTGCATCTTATCAAGAGTTCTCGAAATATTCCCGAAGAGCAAAGAAACGTAAACGTTCAGCCGGCCGTAAAGTATTGAGCATTTTGTTGCTGGTCAGTGCAGTTGGTGGAGCTTTATATTTCTTGTTGGGCTTGAGGAAATTACCGCCCGGAGATCTTCCTCCAATGGTTAGACCCGACGTTATTAGCGTTGTAGATAATACAAACCCAAGCAGATCGAGTCAGACTCAAACGTCTACAGCCGTAAATGATAACAATGTGGCTGAACCAGTGAGCGTAGCCGTAACTGAAAATCTTTTGCCGAATTTTACGCCCGAACGTAACCCAAGTAACGGAATGGTAATAGGCAGCAATGTCAATGTACGTGCAGATCACAGCACTAGTTCCAACAGAGTCACGCGTTTGAGCGTCAACAGCAAAGTCGAAATCATAGGCACATACAACGTAACTTCAGGACAGTATCAAGGAATCTGGTACAACGTCAGGACAGGAAGCCGCGAAGGTTGGATCTATGGTCGCTACGTTCAGCCGCTTGGATCAGGAATCCCTGAAGGATATTCAAACGCATTATTAAAAACTTTCGGTGATGATAAAAATGAATTAATCGAAACTCTTGGCAACCCCACAAGGAGCAGCAACACCAGTCTTGAATGGGCAGGCTTAACAGCAACTATTAAGGGCGATGATGTAACGCGATTAAGACTTACCGGAACTAACAGGGAATTACAGAACGGTTTAAAAGTTGGCATGAGTCGGACGGCTTTATTACAGATTATGGGTTATCCTTCAGGCGTGAGCAACAGGATCATGCAATACAACGAGGGCAGCAAAACTGGTTTAAGCGTACAACTTGACAAGAACGACGCAATCAGCTCAATCACTGTAAATCAAATTCCCTAACATGATATAATTCACTGATTAATTCACGAGGGAGGAATTTATTAATGGCAAACAAGTACGCAGGAACACAGACAGAGAAAAATTTGCAGACAGCTTTTGCAGGAGAGTCACAGGCGCGCAACAAGTACACGTATTTTGCTTCACAGGCCAAGAAGGAAGGTTATGAGCAGATCGCAGCTTTATTCTTGAAGACAGCAGACAACGAGAAAGAGCACGCGAAAATGTGGTTCAAAGAGCTTGAGGGCATCGGAGATACAGCAGCCAACTTGGCCGCAGCAGCAGACGGAGAGAACTACGAGTGGACCGACATGTACGACGGTTTCGCAAAAACAGCAGAGGCGGAAGGCTTCAAAGCTTTAGCAGCTAAATTCAGAATGGTAGCAGCAATTGAGAAACATCATGAGGAACGCTACAGAGCTTTACTCAAGAACGTTGAGGCACAGGAAGTTTTCGCGAAGAGTGAAGTAAAAGTTTGGGAGTGCAGAAATTGCGGTCATATCGTCGTTGGAACAAAGGCACCTGAAATTTGTCCGGCATGCGCTCACCCGAAGGCTTATTTTGAGGTCAACGCAGAGAATTATTAATCTCTAATAGCAATCGAAACTTTGTCCCCTGTTGTGAAAGCAATGGGGGATTTTTTATGGGCAATAATAAACCCCTCGATCTCGTTTTGAGACCAAGGGGAATGTGTGTCCTTATGATTTACTAAACTCTTAGACGTTTTCGCCGAATTTCACGCCTTCATAGTCGTCGCTGTTTGTTAGGAGTAATACGACTGTATCGGGGTGGTTAGCTGCTTTGATTTTAGCGCGGTCGAACTTCATGAGCTTCTGGCCCTTCTTGACCTTGTCGCCCTCTTTTACGAAATCCTCAAAGCCGTCGCCTTTCATCTCTACCGTATCGACACCAACGTGAATCAATACTTCCATATCGTTCTCGCCACTGATTCCGATAGCGTGTTTGCTCTCTGCTACTGATGAGATTTCGCCGTCGATTGGTGCGTACACGTATTCGTCTTCAGGAATGATGCCTACGCCTTGGCCAAGTGTTCCAGCTGCAAATGTTGGGTCAGGAATTTCAGTGTAGGGGATAATCTTTCCTGCTGTGCACTGAGCTATCTCGCCTGCTGATGAAGAAATTACTGTTCCGAACTCGACAACTTTTTCGGGAATTGATTCAGGTGCTGCGGCTGGGGCTGCTTCTGCGTCTTCTTCTTTCCACATGATCCATGAAAGCACGAATGCTATACCGCCGGAAATTGCGAGAAGGATTGTGTACTGAACGGGCTGTGCGATTGTCAAGTAGCCGGGGATTCCTGTAACGCCGTAAGCTTTTGCTCCGATACCTGTGAATGCGCCATAGAAAGCTCCGATTGTTCCACCGATCATACCGGCAATAATGGGCTTGAAGAATCTCAAGTTAATACCGAAGATTGCGGGCTCTGTGATTCCGAGTGCGGCTGATAATGATGAAGGAATAGCGACGACCTTTGTACGCTGCTGTCTGGCCTTGAAACCTACTGCTAAGCATGCTCCGAATTGTGCGAAGTTTGCGGCACTAGCGATAGGCATCCAAGTATTCAAGCCTCCCTCAACTGAAAGCATTCCGGCCTCAATAACGTTGTACATATGGTGAAGTCCCATAACGACTGTCCAAGGATAAATCGCGCCCATGATTCCTGAACCAATAGGATTCTTTACAAGGATTTGTGCGCCGGCCAACACCCATGACTCTAACTGTGCAAAGATCGGGCCAATGATCGTGAACGTTAAGAAGGTTGTTACTAAAACTGTTGTGAAAGGAACGACGAACAAGTCAATCATTTCAGGCGTATGCTTGTGCAACCACTTCTCAATCGAGCACATTAACCACACCGCGATAATTACCGGGATAACGTGGCCTTGATAGCCGACCTTTTGTACGCTGACGATGAACCCGAAAATATCGAAGTCCCACGCTGGGATTGATGACAAGCTACCAACCACCCAAGCGTTCACTAAGTTAGCGTGAATCATTGCGAGACCGATTACAGCGCCCAAGAATGTATTGCCGCCGAAAACTCGTGCCGCTGAAATTGCAACAATAACAGGCAGGTAAGCAAACGCCGTGTTAGCTACCATATCGAGGAAATCGTACCATGATGTGCTTGCGAACTGCGGATAAACTTTTCCCATAGCCTCAACGAAGCCCATCATTAAGCCTGAAGCAACGATAGCCGGCAGAATCGGTACAAATACGTCGCCAATAGCCTTCAAAATTCTCTTCCAGATCGGTTGACCAGCAGCCGCAGCAGCTTTTACGTCGTCTTTTGTGGCCTCGGTCATTCCAGTAACGTTCAGAAATTCCGCGTAAACTTTATTGACTGTTCCTGTTCCGATTATCAACTGAAGCTGGCCGTTGTTCTCAAACATGCCTTTCACACCGTCAACGTTCTCAAGTGCTTTCTTGTCTACTTTGCCGTTGTCCTTGATTACGAGTCTCAAACGTGTAGCGCAGTGTGCAGCCTGGACGATATTTTCACGCCCGCCAATGTGGGATACGATTTCTTCCGCACATTTTTTGTAATCCAATGCCATAAATAAAACCTCCTGTGAAATTTATACTAAATCTAAATCTACAAACGCCTTCGCAAGCCCGTCTTCGCTCACTGATGGACACACAATGTCAGAGAGTTTCTTCAGAGCCTCCGAACCGTTGGACATACAGACGCTTGTTCCGACAGTCTGTATCATCTCTAAATCATTCATGCTGTCCCCGAAGCCCACAGTTTCAGAAACAGGTACGCCAAATTTTTTACAGATAATCTCAACGCCCAAGCCTTTATCAAAAGCTTTGTTGACTATTTCACCGTTTATGCATTTGAATGCGGCCATATCCTGAACGACAAAATTATAATCGCTCAAAACTCTTTTAGCCTCGTCAAGCTGTGATATTTCCTTGCACATTACAACGATTTTATAGACTGGTGAACCGTTGTATTCTTTTATGGGTTTGATGCCTAAGTTCTCGTTGATAGCTTTTCTCCAGCGTTCTAATTCACTGTTGCCCTCGCCTTGAGCGTTTAGAAACTCGCCTATGTTTTCATCGCACCATGCCCCGCCGAAAGCCTCAATCGTGCAGAAGACTCCGTTGTCGTGCAAAACTTTTAGGGCCAAGTCGCGTTCTTCGTCAGTCATAGGCTTGTTGTAGAGAACCTCATCGTAATTTTTTCCTACAGCAACATAGCCGCCCGAACATGAGATAAACCCGTCGAAGTCATAACGCAACAATGGTTTCAACATGTCAGGATTTCGTCCCGTGCATAGGAAAACTTTGTTGCCTTTAGCGCGTGCTTTGTTGATAGCGTCGACCGCACTATCTGGCGGAGTGTTTGAGCCTGGCTCCGTTAATGTTCCGTCAATGTCAAGAAATATTAGCTTCATGATTTATTGCCTCCCTTATGTCGCGCCAAAAATTCGTCGTAATCAATTAATGCTGGTGATTTTGGAATTATATCATGCACGACTTAAATTTCTGATTAGCCGCGCTATAATCTCACGAATGAAATTAACTTAAATTTAGGAGCTAGAAAATTTTTCATGACACTCAAAACTTTTACACGTCACGTTCATCATCACCATCATTTGAATAAAAATCACGGCAACCAAATTGATATGCTTCACGGTTCATTGCTCGATAAAATTTTATTATTCGCGTTACCTTTAGCCGCAAGCATGATGCTTCAACAGTTATTCAACTCCGCCGACGTCGCTGTAGTAGGTCGCTTCGATAGTCCTCAAGCTATGGCCGCAGTTGGTAGTAATGGAGCCGCAATAAATCTCTTCGTGAATCTTTTCGTGGGACTCTCAATCGGCGCTAATGTCGTCGTCGCAAAATATATAGGCAAGAATGAATCTGACAACATTAACGACGCTATCCATACTTCAATGTCAATCGCTTTAATCAGTGGCGCGCTGTTGCTCGTGGGAGGAATAATTGCCGCGAAAAGTTTGCTCACACTCATGAACACTCCCGACGATATTATCGACTTGGCCGTAGTTTATTTCAGGATATATTTTTTGGGTATGCCGTTCATTATGCTTTACAATTTCGGTTCAGCGGTCTTACGCAGCAAAGGAGACAGCAAGAGGCCGTTATGGTGTTTAGCTCTTAGTGGAGTCATAAACGTGATTCTGAATCTTATATTCGTTATCGTGTTCAAGTTAAGCGTTATCGGTGTTGCACTTGCTACAGTAATCTCGAATATCGTTAGCGCGTTGATGATAATGTATTTCTTGATCAAAGAGGAAGAGCCGTTCACGTTCAGATTTAGAAGATTATCGTTGAAGAAAGTTTATGTGAGTCAGATTTTACGCGTGGGGCTTCCGGCCGGAATTCAGGGAATGTTATTCTCGATCTCAAACGTGACTATACAGACGGCCATTAACGGTTTGGGCTCTTATGCTTCAGCAGGCAGCGCGGCGGCTTTGAACTTTGACTTCTTAACTTATTTCGTAGTGGCAGCATTCACTCAAGCAGTCGTAACCTTCACGTCACAGAATTATGCGGCAAGAGATTATGAACGTTGCAAAAAAGTTTATGCCCTCACAATGATAGCGGGGTTATTCTTCACGGGATTAGCTTGTGCGATTTGCGCGATATGGAAACACGAAATCTTGAGCCTTTACACAGTCAACCCTGAAGTCTTGAATTACGCTGAAGTAAGAATGATTCATGCGGTGGCTTTCTTATGGATGTGCAACATTTACGAGATACCGGGCGGCGCGTTACGAGGCATGGGGTATTCGACTCTTCCGGCGGTGATTATCATGCTTGGGTGCTGCGTGTTGAGAATCATATGGGTGTACACAGTTTTCGAGGTCTATCACAATTTCGCGTTCTTGATGGACGTTTACCCTGTTTCATGGTTGGTAACTGGAATTGTTACGCTGATTGCATACTATGTAGTTAGGAGAAAAGTATTCAGTTATTAGGCTTATTGCACATTATGGGCTACAACATTTAGAAGATGCGCGTTCCAAATTTTCACACAAGTTAATAAATTTATATCATGAAAGTTCGTCTTGAGGGGGAATGACTTTTGAAGATGAAAGCCGGAGCCTGTACACGAAACTGTGTATGGACGCAAAGAAATGCCTGCAAATACTGAACAAAATTGTTTCTATACACAGAAAACTTTACATACTCGAAAGCCGTTGTACTTCATGGACCAGAAAACTACCCGAATAATTACGAGGTCATGGAGATCGAGAAGCCTGTTTGTGGCGATGATGATATTCGAGGCAGCATCTGGCAGAGTCCCCTTCGAGACTGCATCCGCAGAGCATGCGGGTATGCTTGTTATGAACAGCATCCCTATAGACATCGGTCCGCTCATTCTCTCAGACGCTGATCTTGGCGGTATAGTTGATGAAATACTCAATCCACCCATGTCCCTCGATCCGTTAGCACAGAATGACACATCTTTGGAGTCCCTCAAACAGAAGCTAGATAATTACTGCGAGATGCAAGGTGTCGCTGGCACCGCTCAAGTGTGGAACCAATGGATGGTCGCAAAGAATGACCGCATCGACAAACTTCGCCAGGACCTCGAAGCCAAAAACAAGGGCGTTAATGATGATAATGCTAACTTGTCAGAGGCGGAGGAGGAAGAAGGAGATCAAAAGAAGAATGCTACCGCAAGAAAGCAAGAAGCAGACAAACGACTCTCCACCTCATCATCTTCCCGTTCAGATGCACAGAAAGCGAAGTCTTCACTCTCAGAAGGAAGTACTGAGTTTGAGACGATGATTCCCTCTGAAGTTGAGCAAGCTCCAGCTGACTCCATCGCAGTTATTAGATGCTCTGACTGCACGCACACCACCATCAAGCGTTGGCAGACCCTCACTTCATATATCCATGGCTTTGCCCACCCTTCAAACAATCAGAACACACAATCTCTCCTCGAACAATCCGATTTGTTAAACCAACGCATTGCTGCCTTGAACATCATCGCATCAGTCGCTCACACACTTCATACCCTCATTCGCAACAAAGACAAAACCGCACACGTTGCCTATAACAGACTCTCTCCATCCACCATCTGTCTGGCACTTCCAACGCCAGATATCGACGAATTCAAGACTGGCAGCGGAATCTTCCTCTCTCTCGCCAATCTCGACACTGACACGCAGAGCTCTGCCCTCCGCTATCTTGCACCTGAAGTCGCAAATCTGGATGAGGCTACCCACCTCACCACTGTTGCCATGGAGAAGGCATCTGTCTTCTCTCTCGGCCTCATCCTCCTTGACTGCCTCAATCTCGAAGCCCCTTTCGTTATGGACGAAGACGCCCCTG
>CAJOGG010000010.1:0-7017 GCA_905234205.1 uncultured Synergistales bacterium
TTGAAAGCAGTAAAAGCTGCTAAGTTATTAGATAGCCTCATAATGTGCCTCCAATTTTACAGAAGGCAACCTAGGAATGGCGCAACTCTTCCCTAGAAGAAAAAGTCGCACCCCTCCCAGTAAATGTTTTGTGTATCCTGATACATTATGCTTCTTCCTTGAATTACTTTACCGTCACGAGTATTGGCTGATTATAAACGAAAATTAACGGCCAAGCTCTATTAATAGGCCTGACCGAAATTAATTATCACAAAATTTTTTATGCTGCTTGAGCCTTCTTTAACCAGTCCTTACCGTCAACAAACCTTGAAACGATAAATGACACTACGTAATCACCAGCCGCGTTTATCATAGTTGCTGGAGGGTCAACAAGATTTCCTATAGCTACGAGAATCGGGAAAGCAAGTTCGATATTGTCGGGGAAGAATATCGTGCAGATTATGTATTCGCCAATATAACCGCCGCCAGGTACTCCGCTCATACCCACTGAAGAGAAAACTGCCACGAGGACTATTAACGGCAGATCGGCAAATGTCATGGGCTTACCAAGAACTCCGAGGACAAATGCAATTTTCAAGACGCACGAGAAGCAAGAGCCGTCCATGTGCATTGTAGCGCCTAATGGCAGAACGATATCACTTACATCCTTTGAGATTCCTGTATCTGCTGCAGCCTCCATGTTAGTCGGGATTGTTGCGATTGATGAACACGTTCCAAGAGAAACTATGGCAGGCTTGAGAATGTGGGAGAACATAGCCTTTACTCCTATATTTCCAGCTCCTATCCATGCCATAATCGGAAATGCTGTGAAAATATAGATAAAGCATACCGGATAATAAAGCCCTAATGCTCGGGCATAAGCTGCTGTTATCTGCGTACCATACGAAGATACTAGATCAGCAAAAATCGCAAAGAATGCTATAGGAGCATAATACGTTACGATATTTACAAACTTGAGCATTACGACTGTAAGACTTGCTAAAAATTTTCTGACCGGTTCGCCAGCTTCCCCACTGAGATTCGTAGCAAAACCAAATAAAACAGAGAACACTATCAAAGGCAACATAGCTCGTCTTGATAACAAGCCTACAAAGTCTTCAACTGTGAAGAAATTGACAATCATCTGAGTCATTGTCGCATGCCCACCGAGTTCTTTATGTGCTATTTCTGTCCAAGCGCTAGTTACTGGAGGAAAGATTACGACGAGGACAAAATATATTATGGCAGCTATAGCTCCAGTGATGACGAACGTTATTATTGTAGTCCACATTATGCGTCCTGACCTATGAAGATCTTTCGTACCAGCAACTGCTCCAGCTATAGAAGCAAACACCATAGGAACGACGATGCAGAACATTAAGCGAATGAAGATAGTACCTAGAAAAGCAATATTGCCAGCAAAGTTTGGAGAGACATAGCCAGTGATAGCTCCAAGAATCATGGCTAGTAGAAGTATCATGAGAAATAGATAGTTTTGTGCTATGGATCGCGCTTTCATAATGTAAGAATAAAGCCTCCTATTGATTTAAAAATTTATGGGATATTATATATTAATCATGATTTTTGGGGGGGGGTTTGCTATAATTTCTAAACGTTGTTAAATTTTACGAGGAGTTCATTTTATTAATGACCGAAAAGGAAATCTTGCAATATGTAGAAGAATGCTTGGAGGATTATCCGTCTAATCTCACGAGAATCGATATGCTTAATAAAGATTTACGAGCGTTGAGAATATCTACTGATGTGAAAGCTCAAAACTATATAATGATACGCAGTAATGACTCCGTCAAAAAAGGTATGCATTCTGACCCTGTTGTCTCTTACGTTATTCAAATAGAAAAATTGGAAGAGGAAATTAAAAGGCTACAACGAATTACTGAACCGATTAGCAAAATGATTCAGGACTTAAAGACACCTTATGCGTCTGAGGATTCATTAAATAATGATTACATAAAAATTCTCGGTCTGTATTACTTTGGTCGTAACTCTGTACAAATTATTCTCGATATAACCCAGTGGAGTAGAGCCGCATTCTTCAGGAAGAAGAAGAAATTAGCCTTACTCGCAAAAAATTATTTGGGATATTAATCCTTGAATATTGCCCTGATTGTCGTTCCTTCATTAATCTCAGATGTAATCCTCAGTTTTCCTCCCATTAATGCCATTCGTTCTGTCATACTAGCTAAACCTCTATGACCTTCGACTCTCAAAGTTTCGTGATTGATATTTCCGGCGTCAAAGCCCTTGCCATTGTCAGAAATTTCGAGTAATAAGTTTTCTTCAGCGTCTCTGCTCAATTGTATAAGAATCTCGTTAGCTGCTCCATGCCTTACAGCGTTTGATACAGCTTCTTGAACAATACGTAATAACGATAAGATTCTCTCGTTGTCAATATCTGCATTCCTGGCGTCGTCATCAAAATCAGCTATAATTTCAATATCATAAGCCTGCGATAATCTCTCAGCTACTTCGGTTAAAGCTTCAGAGAGTCCCAAGTCCATCCATGGTGGGGCAAGTTCATCACATAAAGCTCTCAATTCTCGTACAACACTTTTGGCTATAGCTTCGGTACGTTTAATTCGTTTCATGTCTCCATTATCGTCTTCAAGCGTTATATGAAGTTGTTGAACTAATGCCGTAATATCCTGTAAAGGTCCGTCGTGAATCTCTCTAGCCATGTCCATACGTTCTTGTTCTTGAGCTTTAACTATGTCACGAACATAACGATTCCTCAAATTATCTCGTTCAATTGCTGCCTGCGCATACCTTTGTAAAGCTGTCTGTACACTCTCAATTTCTCTAATTGTGCTTGCCTCAAAATTTTCTGGGACGTCCTTGCCTAGAGTCATATTGTCGATTTCAGAAGCTATAGTTCTTAACGGCATAACAACTCTACTCCATAATAGACGAATTGCGATGAAACTGAACAACGCTATAGTTACAACTAACACCGGCCAGATTCTTACAACACCAACAAGCCCGCCTAGTAATTGTGACCAAGAAACAGCCGCTATCACATAACCACCGCCAGGCCTATTCACAGGGTAAATAGCTAATGTGTATTGTTCTCCTTCTTTGTCATTAACGCGTATAGCTTGCCCGACTGGTAAATCATTTCGCCATATTGCAGCAATATTCATAGCACCTGGAGAAGCTATTATTATTCGTCCGTCCTGATCTATCAATGCTACCCAGCCTGGAATCGAAGGTCCCCATGAAAAAAACGGGAAGCGTGTGAAATTGCTCAAAGCTGAGAATGTCCACACATCAGTATCGGAACCCACACGATAAGACATACTTTCGGCCAAGTCCTGAACGTAAGAACTTACAGCAGCCTCCATGGCTCTTTCTTGACTCATCATTCCAGAAACTGCCACTAACATTACAGCCACTGAAGGAAGTGTGAGCGCAAATAATAAAAAGGCCAGGAAATGTGACCTGGTCCGTGAATATTTACTCTTCAGCCTGGATAACATATAGCCCACATTAATCTTCCTCTAAGAGCTCTTCCAGTGTTACTACTCCATACTTAAGAGCAAGCAACAAAGCTTCAGTTTTATTTCTTGAGCCTAGTTTGTCATAGATAGAAGCTAAATGAGTTTGTACAGTTCTTTCGCTAATGAATAAACGTCTAGCAACTTCTTTGCTTGATAATCCCTTGGCAGCCAGTAATAACACTTCACGTTCTCTGACTGAAAGTTGTTCAGGAATAAAATCTTGATTGCCCATTACTGACGCAACTTCAGGATCAAGATACAAGCCTCCTTTGGCCACAGTGTTGATAGCTGTAGTTAATTCCTTGGGACTAACTGTCTTCAGGACAAAACCACGCGCGCCTGCCCTTAATGATGCTATAACGTATTGTTGAGCGTCGTACGATGTCAACATTATTATCGCTGTATTCAAATTCTCAGACTTAACCTTTTGAGCCACTGTAACACCATCAAGCCCAGGCATTCTTATATCTAACAGAGCCACATCAGGTTTCAATTCTTGAATTAACTCCCAAGCTCTCACTCCGTCTTCAGCTTCTGCCACAAGGGAGAAAGTTCCTTCACGTTTTACAAATTCAGCGATCCCTGAACGAGTTAAAGGGTGATCATCTGCCAATAAAATTTTTACAACCATATTAACTTATCAACTCCAATTTCATTATGAGTATTTTAGCATTCAGCGCAATCAACAAAACCCCCGATTCTGAATCGAGGGTTTCTCGTAAAATCTAGGGAATATTATAAGCTACTCGGTTATCGTATACAGTGCAACTTCATCGATTTCGCGATTGGTTGCTACTATCACGTCTTGGCCCTTGCTGTTTACGAAATGCATTGCATTAGCGCAACCAGTGTTCTTGTCAATGTAATCGACCTTGTAATCGCCGACTTCTGCGTCCCATGTAATCGCGATAGTGTCCTTTGTGCCCTTCCTCCAACCTATTATCCATGTAGGTTTGCCTAATAATTCACAAGCCCATGTAGCATGAATCATTTCAGTGTCTTTCTCAGGCCCTGGCAATTTCCATTGAGGCACATAATTATTATGTTCATCAAGGTGATAGATCACGAGTGAATTGCCATGGAACGGACTTATGCAGCCAAGTTCAGGTTTTCCATCGCCGTCAAAATCACAGAGAACTGAATCACTTGAAGGAATTGCGCATAACTTCGTGACTTCCCAGGCAGAACCAAGCACAGCAGGAGGAGACACTATAAATGTACCTTGCTCACAGCCGACTAACGCAGCATCATGACCTCCGTAAGAAACTTTGCAGTAACCGTGATTCTTCAACATACCTTCAGCAACTAAGCTCATCTTGAGTAAGTTTGAATCGTTATAGTCAGATAAATCTTTAGGCAGCACAGCACCAAAGCAAGCCCCATAATATCGCCAGTCGTTCTTGTATTCGTGGCCAGTCTTGAGAGCGCAGGCAAGAATGTAATTTACTCCGCCCCTGTTGAGAATCCCAAAACGGTGAACAAACGGGACTTTAGCAAGCGTTCTGATTTCCCAGTTATCTTTGCCCTTGGGTGTAGCGATAACGATACGCGCATTGGCTGAATTATTTGGGGAATAAAATTCATGTGTAGCCAAAAATTGTCCGTCTTGTCCAGGCACTGGGGTCATGGTCATAACTCCGCCGGGTTCAGTCCATACTGTTTCGAGCTGTTCGCCATCTTCAGAGAACAAATAGCACGGGTCGTTTTTTTCTGCAGCTACGAGGAAACATTTCTTGCCCTGATAGTCAAGACTTGAGATTGCATAACACTTATTGAGATTCGATATAACTTTCTTCTCTACCTTCATTAAATTCCTGCCTCCTTATTAATTTTCTCGGACATTGATTTGCACGCAAACTTTATATCCTCTTTCCAGTCGTGTTTGCCAACGTCCCACATTTCAGTAACAAAACGCCTGATTCCCATTTCCCACGCTTTATGAATCACCGCGTCAAAGTCAACATGCCCCGTTAAAAATGGAATCTCGCGGAATTTTCCCGGCACAGTCTCTTTCAGGTGAAGCGCAACTATATGACCTCGTCCTGTCTCCATGTCATCAAGAACATTTGTCCCGTAAGTCTTGGCCGCATTCGTCAAATTTCCAGCGTCAGGATAAACTCCCAAGTAAGGACTATTAATCAAGTTCACGTACTTCATAGATTTCTCGGTGGTGTTCATAAATTCTGTCTCCATAGTCTCGAACCCCATCAACACTCCGCGAGCAGAGGCCATCAACGTAGCCTTGGCCAAGTTCTCCCGGAATAATCTCTCACTTTCAGCCGTGCTCTTCTCGTAGTAAACGTCATAGCCAGCAAGTTGAATTATCCTCACGCCCAAATCATCAGCAAGAATTACAGCCTTCTCCATAATTTCAAGCCCACGTTTTCTGATTTCAGGGTCAGAGGCTCCGAACGGGTATTTACGATGTCCAGACAAACACATACTGCGAATCGGCATTCCGATTTTTTTCATCAGGTTCACAAGTTCAAGACGTTCATCGAGAGTCCATTCAAGACGTGATAATTTCGCGTCGGTCTCATCAATGCTGATTTCCACGAAGTCATAGCCGCATTCCTTAGCACATAGCAGCTTCTCTTCCCACGATAACGAGTTCGGCATAGCCTTTTCATATAAGCCAATAGCATAAGGTTTCATGTAATAGTTAAAGCTCCTTTCTGTAACATATTGAAGTTTGGGATAAAAATTTGTAGTGAGTATAGCAAAATTCTACAAAAAATATAACAAAAAACCCCGACCCCTGATCAAAGAGCCGGAGCTTTTTATTCTTATCTTGAGGATTATCCTATCTTGATTCCAAAGATTCGCATCAACGAAGAAGCTGTCATTATGAGTGCGAACAAATAGCTTACAAGCATGAAAAATTGCAAGACTCTTGGTTGAGGCATGTTGTTTTGTTCGTTGATGTCCTTCCTGAATATCAAACGCGTTACAAAGAAACCTCCAAATGGTGTAGCAACCGCTGTCGATAAATTAGCAATGAGAATCAACTGCGTAGGACTTCCGTTGTATGTGAAACATATTGCCGTAGTGATAGCGATACAAATAAAACTTCCCCACTTGATGAAATTTGACTCAAGCTGCGTAGGTTTGTCTATACCTGCCGCTAATAAAACCATTCCCCTTTGAGTGTTGCCTAACAATGACGAGAACGCCGCAGCTAATAACGCAACGCCCATAACTATAGGAGCAGCACTCCCTAAGAACGGAACGAGTAATTGGCCAAGCTGTGCAGGAGCTTTGATTCCCGTGCCTGTCGGGTGAAGGACGATAGCACCAACCAAGAATATTGCACCAGAAATTAATACTACCGCGAGAACGTGAGCTATAGCATCGGCAAACATAATCCCGTTGAATAAATCTTCACGCTTCCACTTCTTCTCAAGACCAAGATAAGTTCCATAAATTCCAGCTGTTATTGCCGCGTTAGTGCTAACATATGCAAGCGAAGTTGTGAGACTTCCTGGAGCAACACTCCAATGTGTCATGGCGTGTCCAAACT
>CAJOGG010000010.1:7073-23730 GCA_905234205.1 uncultured Synergistales bacterium
ACTTTCGAATAAACTCCCTTGGCAAAGTAACAAGCTAACGTTATCACGATCATTAAGATAGAGCCGATCTTCCAGTTGATGCCGGTTATGAGATTTACACCTGCGCCGCTGCCTGTGATGTTGCCCATCGTGAAGAAGAAGCATGATAAGAAAGTCGCTACACCTGTTATCAATGCCGCTACAGTTCCGTAATAATGCCTTATAGCGTGGATAGTCGGCATACCGGTAAGCATTGAGATTCGATAACACGTAAGCATAAATGTAATCCCCATAACGATAATAGGAATTATCAGCCATATCATTTGATAGCCATAATTTGCTCCCATCATTGCGGACGTAGTGATATTTCCAGGACCGATAACAACACCTGCAAGAATTATGCCGGGGCCAATTCGCTTGAGTATTTCCATGAATGAAGCACGTTTGACTTTTGACGGATCCATAAATTTTCCCTCCTTTGAGTATATACACGTGAAGCGGCCGTTGAGAATTTATTGTGAAGTCCTCGTTGACCGCTCCATGAATTTAATTCGTGATTAATTCGTGAATAAGTGAATGTATTACTCGTATTTGCTCATATCAACTTTGCCAAGTCCGCTAAGTTTGATTCCCTCGGCTACCCAGTCTTTCTCTTCTTGATCTAACGGGAGAACCGGCTTACGCATTAACGCACTCTTGAAGATTCCACGCTGTGCAAGTGTCTCCTTAAGTCTTGCGTGTGCCTCTCCTGAAGGCTGGCCGCCGCCGTAAATTGCCTGTGAGATCGGGTAAATCTTGTTCGACCACTCCTGAGCCTCTTTGAGTGTGTGCTTCTCTGGATGTGAGAAAACTTCCCAAGCACCGGTGATTAATTCAGGTACGCAACCTGCGAAACCGATCAATGCTCCGTCCATTCCAGTGAACCATGTTACACAAAGTGTTTCATCGTGGCATGTAATTAGGGAAATATCTGGGCAATGTTTGCTAAGTTCACGTACATCATGTTCGTAGATAGCTGTTACACGAGTTCCAACCTTGATGCATTTTACGTGAGGGATTTCGTTGCACATTTTGATGAGGGTCTCAACAGGATAGAAGGCTTTGCTTGTTGCGGGATAGAGGTGAATGATTATGTCGATGTCTGCGCCGTCAGCTACGTCTTTAATGTACTCGAAAGGAGCGTTAGGGTTCATTCCAAAACGAAGCCACATATGCGGAGGCATTAACAAGATTCCGTCTGCTCCAGCTTCTTTTGCTTCACGAGCCATTTCGATTGATTCCTGTGTATTCTCGCAGTTGACACCGGAAATAATCGTCATTTTGTCGCCACACTCTTCTGCACAAATCTCTACTACGCGTTTTCTCTCAGCTCTGGTTAAGCCAGTGATCTCGCCAGTATGTCCGTTAGCAACAAGTCCCTGAATGCCCTTGTCGTAGAAACTCTTGAGCCAGCGAAGATAAACACGTAACTCTTTCTCATTGATTGAGTAATCGTCGTTCAGTGGTACCGATATTGCTGGGAAAATAGTCTTGAATGTAACTTGCTTTGCCATAACAATAATGTCTCCTCTCGAATAGTTTATTTCATTTATGAGCTTATGCAATCGTTTGCTAACTCATTGGTGAGAATTCTACCCTGACACATATAATTTGTCAACACTTTTTGCGAAATTCAATTTGATATACTTACGAGCGAAAATTTTTATAGTTAGGAGAATTAATCTGAGTACACTTAAAGACGTGGCACAACTTGCAAATGTTCACCCAGCCACAGTGTCACGCGCACTGAATAACGTTTCTTATGTAAAGCCAGAGACAAAAGCAAGAATAATAGCCGCCGCAGCCGAATTAAATTATCATGCTGATGTGTTTGCAAGAAGTTTCAAGAAGGGCATACGTTACACAATCGGTGTAGTTGTCCCTAATGTTCATATGACTATATTTGACGATATAATTCAATGTATAGAAACGAAAGCGCGAGCACTTGGATACTATATATTGTTTTGCCACACGAATGATGATCCTGAAATTGAAGCCCAATGTCTTAACAGATTGCGTGCAGGATTTGTTGACGGAATAATAATTGCATCGACAGGACAAAATAATGCTTTGCTTCGTGAAATTCATTTACAAGGTATAGCTATAGTGCAGATAGTCAGGAATCACGATGAGAAATTAAGCAGTGTAGTCAGCGATTACGAGGAAGCATGTTATAAAGCCGTGCATTATCTGTACGATAAAGGCTGTCGCGAAATTGCATTGATTAATGGCCCGTCGCTTGGACGTTTTGCGATAAAACCGTATAAGACTCGTTACGAGGGATATAAGCGCGCTGTTAATGAACTTGGCCTGAGAGCAATTTGTGAGTTCACTGACGGCGTTATAAACAGTTTTGCCTCTGGCGTTTCATGTGCGAAGAAATTGCTTGACGAAAATCCCGAGACTGACGCTATTATGACTGCTGTAGACGTTTACGGAATGGCCGCATTAAGACTATTACGAGAGAGAAATATAAAGGTACCCGATAAAATTAAGGTCGTAAGTCTTACAGGTTACTCGGTAGGAAATTTACTTGAGAGATCTTTGACATCGTTTGAACTTTCTGCGAAAGAGATCGGAGACAGCGCTACACAAATTGTAATAGAGGAAATCGAAGCCAAAGCCGACAACAAACCATTAGTTAGGCATTTAACGTTTGCTGCAACACTATCTGAACGTGAAAGCTCCTAGAAAAATTGAAGTATGCTATAATTTCAGACGCAACGTTCAACAAAGTTTTCAACAATCATAATCGAATAACGTAATAGAGATTCATTCAAGGAATTTGCTGTTGTTATGTGAAGACATAATCAACAGTTGTTCATAGACATTTATAACTAAGGAGGTAATTTTTGTGAGCAAAGTTTCAGAGATGACCAGAGAAAAATGGATCATGAGCACATTCCCAGAGTGGGGGACATGGCTTGTTGAGGACATCGAAAACGAGGTCGTAGCTCCTGGCAACGTCGCTATGTGGTGGCTTGGCTGTACAGGAATCTGGTTCAAGACTCCTGGTGGCGCGAATATCACGATCGATTTATGGTGCGGCAATGGCAAGAGGACTCACGGCAACGGAAAAATGGCAGTAGGTCACCAGATGGCCAACATGTGCGGAGCTAGAGCAATGCAGCCGAATTTACGCAATGTCCCGTTTGTAATTGACCCGTTCGCATTCAAACAGGTTGATGCAGTTCTTGCTACACATTATCACCAGGATCATATGTCAGCAGAATGGGCAGCACATGTCCTCCAGAGCAACATGACCACGACCGACGAGAACGGCAAAGAGATTCCAGTACCGTTTATAGGCCCGTTAAAGTCAGTTGAAACTTGGGTTAAGTGGGGAGTACCTGAAGAGCGTTGCAAAATCGTGAAGCCCGGCGACATAATCAAGATTAAGGATATTGAAATTGTGTGCCTTGATAGCTTTGACCGTACCTGCATCGTTACGACAGACTCAACTGGTCCAGATCGTGAAGAGTTAACCGGGAAATGCCCGACCGATATGGACGAGAAAGCTGTGAACTATCTTGTGAAGACCCCAGGCGGAAATATCTATCATTCTGGCGACTCGCACTTCTCAATCTATTTCGCAAAACATGGCAAGGATTACGACATCGACGTAGCTTTCGGATCATTCGGAGAAAACCCAATCGGTATGCAGGATAAAATGACCTCAATCGACGTTTTGAGAATGGCCGAGAATTTACGCTGCAAAGTTGTTATTCCGATTCACTGGGACGTATGGACGAACTTCCAAGCAGACTGCGAAGAGATCAAAGTCATGTACGATTTCAAGAAAGATCGCAACGAATACAAATTCCACCCGTTCTTCTGGCAGGTCGGAGGCAAATACACATACCCGCAGGATAAGGACAAAATCTATTACCATCACAGACGCGGCTTTGAGGATTGCTTCGAGGCACCGCAGAATATACCGTATCGTTCGTGCTTATAAAGGAGTAGATCATGTCAACAGTTTTACAAGACATCGTAAACAAGAAACATTATAAGTTCATTGACGGCGAGGGCTTAACCTGGCAGGAATGCGTGAAAATCAGCACGGAGAGTCTAATAGCTGACGGGAGCGTCTCTGAAGATTTCTATAAGCAAATAATCGCGTGCATTGAGAAATACGGGCCTTACATGGTATTTGAGCATAACGTCGCTATGCCTCACACAACAGAGAACGCTGAGGGAGTCTTCAAGACTGGTATAGGCTTCATGCGTTGCAAAAAGCTTATTGATTTCGGTAAAGACGAGGACGGCGAACAGAAAGAGGCTAACTTGTTCTTCACGCTTTGTGCAGCAAACTCTGACGAGCATATGAATAACATTCAGCAACTTGCTTCGATTTTCGCGAATGAACCATTACTTGACGCGTTGGCAGCATCTGATACACCCGAAGATATTCTCAAGGCGGAGAAAGATTTCCCCGGTGAGGACGATTAATTAATTCAGAACAGGAGAAAATTTCATGTATATACTAACTTCAATATGGGAATTTTTTGCAACTTATGTCTTACAGCAAGCTCCCTACATGGTCGGCTTCTTGACGTTGCTCGGCTATTGCTTGATGGGCAAAAAATGGTACGACACATTAGCAGGAACTCTCAAGGCTATTATCGGAATGTTGATATTAAATGCAGGTTCAGGCGGCTTGGTTGGTAACTTCCGTCCCATACTTGCTGGCCTCAAAGAGCGTTTTAACCTTACAGCTTGCGTTATTGACCCTTACTACGGACAGAACGCTGTTACAGCTGGAGTTGAAGAAGTTTTCGGCAAAGGCTTCTCACAGGTTATGACGTTGTTGTTAATTGCGTTCATAGTAAATATTTTGCTTGTTCGCTTCAATAGAATCACGAAATGCCGTTCACTTTTCACAACTGGTCACGTACAGGTTCAGCAGGCTGCTACAGCTTACTGGTTAATCATGTTTGCACTTCCTGCGCTTCGTAACAATGATTTATATCTCATGATCGTTATGTCAGTAATTTTGGGCGCATACTGGGCAGTTGGATCAAACTTGACAGTCAAACCCATGCAGGAATTAACGGACGGAGCAGGCTTCGCGATCGCACACCAGCAAATGTTCGGAATAAGACTCGGCTATTTCCTGGCTGATAAACTCTTCGGGAGCAAGAACGGAAAGAAAGAAATCAAGAAAGTCGGCGACCTCGAAATGCCCGGTTTCTTCTCAATCTTCAACGAAAACATGGTGTGTACGGCAATTTTGATGACGTTCTTCTTCAGTATCATCATGGTAATCATTGGCAAACCGTTCTTTGTTGCGAAAGGCCACATTAAAGAGAGCATGAACTTCGGTTTCTACTGTCTGAACACGTCATTACAGTTTGCAGTTTACCTGGCTATATTACAGTTAGGCGTTAGAACATTCGTTACAGAGTTGACAGCATCATTCCAAGGTATCGCGGATAAATTATTACCGTCGTCAGTTCCTGGAGTTGACTGCGCAGTCTGCTACGGTTTCGGCGATGCAAACGCTGTTACATTTGGATTCTTGGCCGGTTTGTTTGGTCAGATCGTTGCGATTTTGATTCTAATCTTCAGCGGTTCACCCACGATTATTATTTGCGGATTCGTCCCTGTATTCTTCGACAACGCTACAATCGGACTTGTTGCCAACGAAAAAGGCGGACTCAAAGCTTGCTTGATTATTCCGTTTATCTCTGGTTTAATTCAGGTATTCGGTGCTGCATTAATAGCTGGCTGGGTAGGACTTGCGAATTACGGCGGCTATCTTGGAATGTTCGACTGGGATACAGTATGGCCTGCGTTCACGTGGGTAATGCATTATGCTGGATATATCGGAGTTGCTGTCGTTGTTGTAGTACTGCTCGCAATTCCGCAGATCGAATACTTAATGGACCCCAAAGGTTACTTCTTAATCACTGAAGATTATGAAGCATACAAAGCTCACATTGCAGAAAAGAAAGGAAAGAAATAATTTATCATGGCAAGACTTGACGGCAAAAAATTATTAGCGTGTTGTGCAAACGGTGCAGGCTCTTCTCTTCTCATGGAGAACGCGATCAAAAAGGTTATGACCAGAAACAACATTAAGCCCGCTGCAATCAATCACTGTGCAGTGTCAGAAGGCAAGAGTGCGGCTTCAGGCTATGACGTAGTACTGTGCGCAAAACCCTTCGCCAAAACTTTTGAGGGCATTGACGCTTCAAAGACGACGTTAATCACGTTGAAGAACGTTATGTCAGACAAAGAGATCGAGACAGCACTCAAAGACGCAGGATTAATCGACTAATTAGTAAACTTAATTTAAGCTAAAATTTTCGCGAGTCTGGTATCATTAGCCGGACTCGTTTTTATTATATAAGGAGGCGTAAATTTGATTAAGTGTGTAATATTTGACATTGATAACACGTTATATAGCTTCAACGACTCAAATAAAGCCGCATTAGACTCGTTACGTGAATATTGCGCGAGAAATTTCGGTTGGAGTTCACAAGATTTTGACGATAAACACTTGGCCGTGCAACATGAAATTTATAACGACCTTGGCTATAACGGTAGTTGCCGCGATAGAATGCTGCGTTACCAAAAAATGTTAGAGCAGTCTTCAATTCCTCTTTATCCTCATGCTGTGAAATTGTACGAGCTTTATTGGGAAAAAATGATTGACTCGTTATCTCCTGATGAAGAACGCACGAAATTATTTCAGGCCCTCAAAGCTAAAGGCTTGTTAGTCGGAATCGGCACAGACATGACTCCGTATATACAAATGCTGAAACTTGAGCGCATGGAAATTTTGCAATATATCGACTTCATCGTAACTAGTGAAGAGTCCGGACTAGAGAAACCAGAGCCACCTATATTCAACATGTGCTTACGCAAGGCAAAGTGTGAAGCCAGTGAATGTTTGTTCGTTGGTGATGACCTAAAGAAAGATTATCAAGGCGCTATATCTGTCGGAATGAATGCCCTATGGTTCAATCTCAAGCATGAAAAAGTTGATGGCGTTAAGGAAATTAATTCACTTACAGAAATTTTGGAGCACGTATAAACATGGAAAACACTTTAGCAAAATATTTCCCATATATTCCAGGCATAATTATATTTCTCGTCGGATCGGGCCAAGTTAAAACCTGGTTACGAACTCGCAAGAAAGACTCTAGCACGGTTGCAAACGTTATAAGCTGCGAAAAAGTTATTAAACATGACAATCAAGGGCGCGAGATCATGAATTATTACGACGTTACTGTAGAGATTGACGCAATTAAACAAGTTCAACAAGTTTTCAAATCCCCAACCGAATACGCAAAAGGCCAGCAAGTAAGAATTTATTGGGGCAATGCCAACGAGAGCGCAAAGTTATCCGAGAAAGAGGACGAGGCAATTTTTCACCCGTTAATCCTAATGATTGGGGGCGCGTTATTAATCCTACTTACGATGTTTGAGAATCAGGAACGCGAAGTTGAAGCTATGACATGTCTTGCTCTTGTGCTTGTTGGAGCGGGATTGAGTCTGTTATGGCGATACTTCTCACTCAAGAATAAACATTTACAGCAAATTTCAGCCGAGATAATTGAGATTTACACACGTCAACTTTCACAGGAGACAAAGATTCTCAAAGCGTCAAAGTTCACTTATTACCCGATTGTGAAGTACGAGATTAACGGGCGAGAAAATATCAGGCGCTGTAGAATTAATTCAAGTGGCGAGAAAACTTTCAGGGTCGGTGACAAAATGGACTTGTACTATGACGCTAAAACCGGAGTAATTTACGAGAACCACGCTCACCCAGCTATGTTGATTTTCGGGACGTTGATTTTTGTTGCGGGAGTCTTGGCCGGGTTAAGTATCTTGTCTGTTATTCTGTGATACAATCTTGCATTAAGAAATCCCATTTACAATTTCATAATTAGAGAGGAGAAATTTATTCATGCTGGAAGAATTAAAGCAGAAAGTCTATGAAGCTAACATGTTGCTCCCGGAATTTAAGCTCGTTACGTTTACTTGGGGCAATGTCAGCGCGGTCGATCGTGAGAAAAAGTTGTTCGCCATTAAGCCAAGTGGTGTACCCTATGAAGATCTCAAGCCCGAAGATATGGTCATCGTTGACTTTGAGGGAAACAAGGTTGAGGGAAAAATGAATCCTTCATCGGACACTCCTACACACGCAGTCTTGTACAAACATTTTGAGGAAATCGGCGGCATCGTTCATACGCATTCTTCATACGCAACAAGCTGGGCACAAGCTGGAAGAAGCATTCCATGTTACGGAACAACACATGCAGATTATTACTACGGTGAAGTACCTTGTTTGAGAGTCTTAAGCGCAGAAGAAATCAACGAAGCTTACGAATACAACACAGGCAAATTGATCGTGGACGAGTTCAAACGCATGAACAAAGACCCTATGGCAGTCCCCGCATGTTTATGCACGAATCACGGGCCGTTTGCTTGGGGAAAAGATGCTGTTGACGCTGTACATAGTGCTGTAGTGTTGGAAGAAGTCGCGAAAATGGCATTCAGAACAGAATTAATTAACCCGAAAGTTGCCCCGGCTCCCCAAGTTTTACAGGATAAGCACTATTTCAGAAAGCACGGAGCAAACGCTTATTACGGTCAACATTAATCAACTTTACCAGTAAAAACTTTTCGTCGTCCTGTTCCGTCAACGCCAAATTTCTTATCCAGAGCTTTATTATCGCCGGGATTGGTAAAATATCCGTCCCGGGTTGTTTCTGGAGTCCCCATCTTCAATAACTCGCTGACCTTCACAAATACATAGCCTTGTTCTTCAAGCTCGTCGAGAGTGAAGCGTAATAGATTCGCTGTGCCCTTTGGAACTAGATTAGCGTGAAATAGCAAGATCGATCCAGAACGAGTCATAGCTGCAACTTTCTTGGCCCCACGTTTTGCGCGGTTAATGTTCGTGTTATCTGCTCCCGACTCTGCTGCTACGTCCCACTGAATTATTCTCAATCCAAGCCCCGCTATCGTTTCTAATGCACGCTTGGAATTTCTCCCATAAGGCAATCTGAACAATTCCGGCACTTCTGGCAGCTTCTCAACCCCTGTTTCTTCTCGTAAGAGTTCGTATTCTGATTGAGTCCATAAAATTTGTGCTTTGAGTCCTTCATCGGATAACAGCGCGCAATTTCCGTGGCTCCAATTGTGATTCCCGATCTCGAATAAATCACTCTCACTCATTATTTGTTTCACTCGCCTTGAATGTGTACGAATCCATTTACCTCCCATGAACAACGTAGCCGGGATTTTTCGTTCTCGCAACAAATTTATCACGTCCATATCACAGCCAGTAGTACTCGTATCAAGTTCACACATGTCAAACGTAATCGCAACTACTTTATCAGCATCAGGAATATTAACTCGTCTTATAACACCTTCAACCGATTCAAGCGGCTCTAAATTATTTATGGGCGTTAATCTTGCTGGCGGCGTAGTGTCGTTTGGGATAGCTCGTTTCAAGTCCATTTTATCCGGCGTCCATTCGTCAGCGTGTGATATATTTGTTACGTTCATTAACAGAATCAAAATCATGCTCGTAAAAATTTTGCTCGTTCTCATGATGAAAATCCCCTCTCTTGAAATTATTATAGCCCCGTCACGAAAAATTGAAGTATAATCATTGTCAATATTGAAGAATTATATTTTATGCAAGAGGTGAAATTTTATTATGCCTGTCCCTAGCACTCAAGAAATACGCAAGCCACTGCTTGAGACTTTCAAAGATGAGGCTCCCCACAGTTTCGTGATAAATGATTTTCTCGAGATGATGGCAGATAAATTTGACAAGATCACTACGGAAATGTCATCAACGGAGAAAACGACGTTCAAGAATAACATCAATGAAGCAAAAACGTTTCTATATAAGCAAGGTCTGTTGTCTCACCCCTCAAAGAGTACTTACATGATAACAACAACAGGAATTGAAGTGCTCGAGGAGAATCCTGAAGTCATTGATGAAATTTATTTAGCCGGACGCAATAATGCCTCAGAACCAGAACCAATTTCTTTACCTCCCGTTACACCAGTGACTGAAGAACCAGAACAATCACAGCAGGAAGAATTTGAAGCCGTCCCTGAAATTGAGGAAGCCGAAGACGTTCAAGAAGTTGTGAGTGAAGAGCCTGAAGAACCTGAAGAAGTTGAAGAGGTTGAGGAGATTCAAGAAGCCCCCGAAGATTTTGTAGAAGAAGAGTTCGAAAACGCTGAAGAAGAAATTGTTGAGCCAGAGCCAGAACAGCAAGAAGAAATAGCAGAACCTGTTGAGGAAGTTGAGCCAGCTCCCACAGAACCAGAGCCTGAACCAGAAGCTGAAGAAGAAATTGTTGAAGTTGATGAAGATGAATATGAGGAAGACGAATTTATGCAATCTCAAAATATTGAAGACGTATTCAAGAAATATAACGCTGATTTAACTGATGAAGTTCTCGAAAAAGTTGCTGCTATTCCGTCAGATAGATTCGAGATGCTCGTAATAGACCTGTTATCGAAAATGGGTTATCGTGCTTTCCAGAATGCTAGGTACACAAGCGAGACAGAAGGAAGCGATTTAATTCACGGCGTTATCCTTGAGAACAAAGCAGGAATGACTCCGATTTACATTCAGGCGCGAAAATTATCACCGTCAAAAACAGTCGGGCGTTCGGACATGCAGGACTTTATCGAGGCCATAACTGACAAGGGCGGCAAAGGTTTATTTGCTACAACCTCGAATTTCTCTGAACAAGCCGTCATAGCTGCCAATGATGAACGAGTTATGCTTATCGACGGGAAAAGGCTTGCAAGCTTAATGATAGCCAATAATTTTTGTGTGAACGTTGAAAGAGTCTTTGAGGTCAAGTCGATTGATTTAGATAGTTTCAGTGAGTACGAGAACTAGCGCATGAAAATATTTTTTGTGAGCATGGGTTGTGCCAAGAACACTGCCGACAGTGAACACCTGATAGCACAGCTAAAACTCTCCGGCCATGAAATTCTTGATACTCCTGAAAATGTACAGGCAGCTATCATTAATACATGCGGTTTCATTCAAGACGCCGTTAAGGAGAATATTGACGCGATTTTAGAGCTTGAGGGCTTGAAGAACGACGGACGAATCGAGAAATTAATCGTAGCTGGCTGCTTAGTCAATCGTTATGAGAAGGAATTACGCAAAGAACTCCCAAGCGTTGATTTATTCGTGAGGTCTGAAGAGTGGGACAAGGTCATAAACTTTCTAGGTGGCGTGGAAAATTCAAACTGTCAACTTGTTACTCAAGCCATCAACAAAAATTTCTGGACCCGTTATCTGAAAGTCAGTGAGGGCTGCAACACTTTATGCTCATATTGTGCTATTCCATTGATACGCGGACGCTTACGAAGCATTCCACTGAAACAATTAATTGACGAGGCTTTAATGTTATGCGCGGCCGGAGCGAAAGAGCTTTGCTTAGTGGGTCAAGACTTAACAGTTTACGGACAAGATTTCAACGGCGGGACTAACCTGAAAACTTTGATTCACGAGCTTAACAGAGAACTTCCCCCAAAAACTTGGCTACGTTTGCTTTATCTTCACCCTAACAGAGTAAACGAAGAACTTATAGATTTTCTTATGGCGCACGAAAAAGTTTTACACTATCTTGATATTCCGATCCAACATGCTGACAGCGAGATATTAGCTAGAATGAATAGACCTTGCCCGCCCGGACATATGCAAAGAGTTTTCCGTTACATCAGGAGCCTTGACGAGTTATTCACGTTGCGAACAACAATAATGACGGGATTTCCCGGAGAGAGCACAGAAAGTTTTGAACGCGTATTAGATTTTGTGAGTGAAATTGAGTTTGACAGGTTAGGCGCGTTTATTTATTCCCCTGAAGAAGGTACAAAGGCCGCAAAATTTCCCGGTAAAGTCAGTCGCAAGACAGCAGAGGCACGTTGTAATAAGCTCATGGAACTTCAAGCAACAATCTCACAAGAACGCAGCGAATTATTTATTGATCAAGAACTAGAAGTGTTAATCGAGGAAATTGACGCAGAAGAAAACGAAGCATGGGGAAGAAGTTATAGGGACGCTCCAGAAATTGACGGGCTTGTATGTGTATCAGGGATTGACGCTAAAAAAGTTAAGCCAGGCGAAATTATCAGGACAAAAATTTTTGATTGTGCAGAGAATGATTTATTTGGAGAAGTGATAGAACAATGAAGAAGTATCCTTATTATGTATGGATCGCTAGTTTATTCGGCTTAGGATTTATTCCTTCGGGAATGCCAGGGACTGTGAGTTCTGCGGCCGCTTGTGTGGTCAGTGCATTTGTTGACGTGCCTATGTGGGCAATAATCGCTGTTACGTTGATTGGTGTGTATGTTACTGGAATGTCGGAAAAATTCTTCAACACCAAAGACCCAAGTTTTCTCAATATTGACGAGTTGCCGGGAATGTGGTTGAGCATTTATTTACTGCCAAAGGGATTTATTATTCCGGGGTTCTTCATGTTCAGACTAGTTGATATTCTCAAGCCTTGGCCGGTTTGTGCAATGGAAAAACTTCCGGGTGGTTGGGGAATAATGGCTGATGATGTCGTAGGCGGAATACTCGTGAATATATTCTTACAGGCTCTAAACGCTTATTTCTATCATGCGGGCTGGTTGTTTGAGGTCGTCAGCAAATGGTTGTAGCAGAACTTATTAACAAAGCTCGTGAACATAATACCAAGATTGCTTGGGCTGAATCATGTACGGGCGGGCTCGTCGGGGCAGCATTGACTGAAATTCCCGGAAGCTCTGACGTGTTCAACGGTAGCGCAGTAACTTACAGCAATGAGGCCAAGCAAAATATTTTGGGCGTGAGTGAAGAAACCTTGAAAAATTTCGGGGCAGTCAGTGAACAATGTGCAACTGAAATGGCAAACGGAGCACTACGAATCTATAAGGCTGACCTAGCAGTCTCAATCACAGGTATAGCCGGGCCTGATGGAGGAAGCGAATCAAAACCAGTTGGGACTGTATGCTTCGGGATAGCGACTCACGATAAAACTTTGACATTTACAAAACATTTTTCCGGGACACGCAAAGAGATTAGAGAGTGTGCAATAAATTTCGCACTCAATGAATTAATGAAAATGATATAATATTCGCAAGGCAGTTCCTGATTCTAACGAGTCGGGGACTGTCAATTTTTTCAACTACATTTTCAACTACAAAAACTCGCGGATTTTACAGTGCTGACATAGTTTTACGAAGACGATCAACAAAATAACTTGCGACTAATTTTTCCTCGCCAAGGCCCTTGAGATTCACATTAACATTTTCATAGCCATTAGCTTTGAGAGCGTTCAGCCATTCGTTGGCCAAGTCGTTATTAGCATGTTCCCCAGCTACTATCATTAATGGCGAAAGTATCAGCCTGTGAATTTCATCGTGCCTCTTGAGATTCGTTATTACGTCATGAATATCCGGAGCTGCCTCAACAGTTCCAACAAAGAACTTCCCGTAAATTATCCTGTCAAGTTCAAGCTGTAACTGTGAGTAAAGAGCGTGTGCAAAATGTTCGCGCGTTCCATGCCCCATTAAGATTATCCCTGCATGTTCAGATTCAAAAAGTTTCGCCAAAATTTTCGCCCATCGTTCACAATCTTTAGGCGTGTTCATGAACGGTGTACCTAGTGCTAATTTCTCAAAGCCGTATTTCCCGGTTAAGTGTTTGAATGACTCGTAAACGTCTTTGAGCGCGTCGTACTCTTGCCCCGGTATCATAAGCGTTGGCATTATCACGACTTCAGAAAAGTTTTCAGCGTTCAATTTTGCAAGAGCCTCAACAGGATTCGGGATCGCGTTTGAAAGTTTATTGCGAATGATTTTGGACGTGAAAGCGAGTCTGACTTCATAATCAGGGAACGAAATTTTTGCTGCCTCAATGAGATTATCTATAGCTGCCATTGCCCGCGGGTGTGAAGTCCCAAACGATACAACGAGAATTGCTGACTTGTTCACGATAAATTCCCCCTTGGATATATAATTACGGCAAAATTTTATCATTCTATAAAAGGGGTAATGAACTTGATACCAACCAGAGAACAGGCTCTTGAACTCGTCAAGAAATACAACAAAGAAGAGTCACATATTCATCACGCTATAGCCGTCGAAAACGCAATGAGGCACTTTGCTAAACTTTACAACGAAGATCCAGATTTATGGGGAGTAGTTGGCTTATTACACGATATTGACTGGGAACAAACTACACCAACCCCGGAAAAACATTGTCACGTTGCGCCCGATATGTTGCGAGAAGCCGGAGTCGATGAGGATATTATTCGCGCTGTACAGTCTCATGGCTATGGAATTTGTACAGACGTTGAGCCACTTAACAACATGGAGAAAACTTTGTTCACGATTGATGAGCTTACTGGCTTGATAATAACTGCTGGACTCGTTAGGCCGTCAAAATCTTTAGCGGACTTGGAATTGAAATCGGTCAAGAAGAAATGGAAGGACAAGGCTTTTGCGCGCGGAGTTAGTCGTGAAACAATTAAGCAGGGGGCTGAAAGAATGAACATGCCACTTGACGACGTAATCAACGAAACTATTTTAGCTTTAAGGCCAGTGGAGAAATTAATCGGTATGTAATCCGCGTAACCTCATGAAAAACTTCATAGCCCGCTGGAAGGGTAAAGGCGACGAGAAGAGCGACACACAGAAATTTTGGCTGGACTTTCTGCAAACTATATGCTGTGTAGAGAATCCATTAGCGATTGTAGACTTTGAGAAACGCGTTGAACTCAATCACGTAAGCTTCATTGACGCTTATATCCCTGCTACTCGTGTAATCATTGAACAAAAGAGTCTCGGTGTATCACTTGATAAACCTACACAACAATCTGACGGATCATTCAAAACTCCATTTGAGCAAGCTAAACGATATTCCGACTGGCTACCAGATTCAGCGCGCGCACGCTGGATAATCACATGCAACTTTCAGGAGTTCCAGATTCACGATATGGAACACCCGAAGGATCCCCCGGAAATAATTCAGCTTGAGAATCTCGTTAATGAAGCGCAAAAATTTAAGTTCCTCGTTGACGTTAAAGCCTCCTCGCCTAAATCGATTCGTGAAGTAGAAATTTCCGTTAAGGCCGGTGAACTCGTAGGAAAGCTATATGACTCTCTCCTGACGCGTTATAAGAATCCTGACTCCCCGGAATCGCTCCGAAGCTTGAATATTCTGTGCGTGCGTATTGTGTTCTTGCTTTATGCTGAAGATGCCGGGCTGTTCGCTAAATCACAATTTCATGATTACTTGGCCAAGTTCTCTAATTCTCCTCGTCGCGCTTTGATTGACCTCTTCACAGTCCTGAATCAAACTATAAATGAACGAGATTACTACATTGATGAGACGCTGAAGGAGTTCCCTTATGTCAACGGCGGTTTATTCGAGGAAGCAAATATCGAAATCCCACAACTTGAAGGCGAGCCGTTAGAGATTATATTGCGGGAAATGTCAGAAGGCTTTGACTGGAGCGGAATATCACCAACAATTTTCGGGGCAGTCTTCGAGTCAACCCTAAACCCTGAAACACGGCGTAAAGGCGGTATGCATTACACAAGCCTTGAAAATATACACAAGGTCATTGATCCATTGTTCCTTGACGCTCTTAACGCTGAACTTGATGAAATCATGCGCACAACCTCAAAAACTTCACGCACAAGAAAGCTTAACGATTTCCAGAATAAACTAGGCTCCCTAACATTTCTTGACCCGGCTTGCGGCTCTGGAAACTTCCTCACGGAAACTTACCTATCGTTACGCAGACTTGAGAACAGAATCTTATCCGAACGTCGTCAGCAGGTTGAATTCGTTCAATCGCGCGAGGAAATAAGCTTCATCAAAGTATCAATCAGTCAATTTTTCGGCATTGAGATCAACGATTTCGCTGTGGCCGTGGCTCGTACTGCGCTATGGATAGCAGAGGCTCAAATGTGGAGCGAGACAAAGAAAATTATTCAGGTGCTCGAAAACTTTTTCCCGCTTAAATCTTACAATCACATCATCGAAGGAAACGCCTTGACTCTGGATTGGGGCAAGCTCGTACCAATAGACAAACTCAATTTCATTATGGGCAACCCGCCGTTTGTGGGCGCGTCAATGATGAATAAGGAACAGAAGCAGGAAGCTGTAAACATCTTCGGTAAAGTCCCCAGGGCTAATAGTATTGATTACGTTGGCGCATGGTACCATAAAGCCGCGAAACTCATACAAGGCACTGAAATTCAAGCTGCTTTCGTCTCCACAAACTCAATAACCCAAGGTGAACAGGTCGGGCCATTGTGGCAAAAGTTGACACAGAATTATGGAGTACATATTAATTTTGCGTGGCGCACATTCATTTGGGACAGTGAAGCAACAAAGAAAGCACATGTTCATTGCCTGATAATCAGCTTCGGCCAAGCTCATGTTGACGTTAAACGAATTTTCACGAGCGACGGAATTATAATCAAGGCCCAAAATATCAATGCTTACTTACTTGATGCTCCTGATGTGTTTGTTATGGCAAGAGGTAAAACTTTGTGTGATGTCCCTGTTTGTACACAGGGCAACCAACCTACAGACGGCGGAAATTTGATTCTTTCACAGGCTGAACGCGACGAACTA
>CAJOGG010000011.1 GCA_905234205.1 uncultured Synergistales bacterium
CGGCATTGAACAGACAGCGTGCAGGGTGAATCAGCGAGACTTTATCGCAGAGCTTGAACGCCGCCTTCATGAACAGATGATAAACAGGCGACGCGAAGTTTTTATTGTCACCATTCCCCGCGACTTGATAGGGCGGGTTGCCAACGACGGCATGAAAATTCATAGAGCCAACTCCTTTATGCCAGAAATCTTTATCGCGGACTTGCTTAAGGAAATCATCGGGCTTGAGCTTGAGGACGTTGATAAGGGCTTAAGGGCTTGTTACTCTGCTCTTCGTAAGGACGTTGAGGCAAAATACGGCGTAACACCAAAAACTTACGGGGCTATAGGAATTAGCGCAATGATGCACGGGTATATAGCTCTTGATAAGAACGATAAGCAGCTTGCAAAATTCCAGACTTGGCGAAACACCAACACGACCGCGGCGGCTGATAAGCTCACAGAGTTATTCCAGTTTAATATCCCGTTACGTTGGTCAGGCGCACATTTATATCAGCGTATTCTCGACAAGGAAGAGCATACTAAATACGTTGCGTCAGTCTTCACGCTTGCGGCTTACATACATTACAAGCTTACTGGCTGTAAAGTTATCGGAATTGGTGACGCGTCAGGAATGTTCCCGATCGATTCGGAGAAGCTTGACTACGATGAAGGCATGGTGCAAAAGTTTGACGAACTCCTGAAAGACGCTGGCCTTGATTATAAATTCCGTGAAGTCTTCCCGAAAGTTTTGGTAGCTGGCGATGATGCAGGTAAGTTGACGGAAGCTGGCGCAAAATTGCTTGACGAGTCAGGAAATCTTGAGGCAGGAATCCCAATGTGTCCTCCAGAAGGCGACGCAGGCACAGGAATGACAGCCACAAACTCAGTAGCACCTCGCACAGGAAACCTTTCGGCCGGAACAAGCACTTTCGCAATGATCGTTCTTGACCAGGATAAGAAACTTTCAAAGCTCTATCGCGAGATAGATATGGTTACGACTCCTTCGGGCTTCCCTTGCGCAATGTCTCACGCTAACAACGGCACTTCAGATCTTAACGCATGGGTCGAAATTTTCGGCGAGTTCTGTAAGTTGATGGGCATTGAGGCGAACACCGGCGAACTTTTCGGCAAACTCTACACCAACGCTTTGACGGGCGATCCAGATTGCGGCGGCTTAATGTCATTCGGGTATTATTCTGGCGAGAACATCACGTTCCTTAACGAGGGCAGACCAATATTCTTGCGCACACCTGATAGCAAATTCACACTTGCAAACTTCATGCGCTCACACTTGTACACTTCAATCGGTGCTGTGAAAATGGGCATGGATATTTTGCTCAAAGACGAGGGCGTGAAACTGGATATGCTTATGGGACACGGCGGACTCTTCAAGACTCCGTTGGTTATGCAGAAATTCTTGGCGGCAGCTACGAATAGTCCAGTGAAAGTTTTATCGACAGCTTCAGAAGGTGGCGCGTGGGGGATTGCTTTGTTGGCAGCGTATCTCGTAGACGGTAAGAAATGCGGCAACCTTGAGGATTACCTGAACGAACGAGTCTTCAAGGGCTTGACGGGCGACGCAGTTGAACCAGATCCGGAAGAAGTGAAGGGCTTTGAGATTTTCACAGAGCGTTACAAGGCAGCATTAGAAGTTGAGAAATCAGCAGTAAATGTTATGGATTGGTAAGGAGGAATTTTATTTATTATGACATCAATACACGAAGCGTTTAAGTTGGGACAAAGCATTTGGCTTGATTACATTGATCGCAGCATGATAGCCGGTGGTCTTCAAGAATGGATCGATAAAGGCGTAGTAGGCGTGACGACTAACCCGTCAATCTTTGAGAACGCAATAGCAAAGAAAACTGACTATGACGCAGAGATTAAATCATTGCATCAAGCTGGAAAGACTAGCGCAGAGATTTACGAGGTCTTGACTGTTCAGGAAGTTGGAGCAGCCGCTGACATTTTGCGCCCGGTTTATGACAAGACAGGCGGTAAAGATGGCTATGTTAGTCTTGAAGTCAACCCCTTAATCGCTTCCGACAAGGAGACAACAATTTCAGAGGCCAAGAGATTGTTTGCGTTGCTCAATCGTCCGAACGTAATGATCAAAATCCCGGCAACCCCTGAAGGCATTGAAGCACTCACTGAAGTAATAGCGGCTAATGTCAATGTGAACTCAACGTTGATTTTCTCGCGTGAACAGTATGATAACGTGGCCAAGGCTTATATCGAAGGCATCAAGCGTGGTGGTAACAGTCGGTCGCGTCGGCATTCGTGAGTCGTGTTGAAGCGGCTGTAGATAAAGAACTTGACGCGAAGGGAAATAGCGAGCTCAAGGGAAAAATCGCAGTAGACGGAATCAAACTCATGTATCAGGACTTCAAAAAGTTGTTCGCCGGAATGGAATTGAGACAGCGTCCGTTATGGGCAAGCACTGGCACGAAGAGCAAGGAGTATTCTGACGTGAAGTACGTTGAGGAATTAATCGGCCCTGACACAGTCAACACAGTCCCACCCGCAACCCTCGCAGCATTCGTTGATCATGGCAAAGCAGCTTTGACTCTTGAGAATGGTATTGACAAAGCAGAAGCAGACGTGAAAGCACTTAAAGCCGCTGGAGTTGACCTCGACGCAGTGAACGCGAAATTACTTGCAGACGGTTTAGCAGCGTTTAATAAGTCGTTCGAGTCGTTAATGGCAGCAATTGAGAGCAAAGCAAACGCATAAGTTACACAGGTAACACAAAGGCCCTCTCTCATCACTGAAAGGGGGCTAATTTTATATCAAGGGTTAATCTTCCGGCTTCCAATCGTTAAATCTCTGTATCTCTTCCCAAGTTGACGTAAAGAAACGTTTTTCAGAGTCAAGTGCTCGGATTTTTTCCATGTCAGAATCAGAAAGTTTGAAGTCGTACACAGTGATATTTTGCTTAATGTGAGTTTCATTGCGTGAGCCTGGAATAGTGGAGAAGCCTTCTTGTACGTGCCAGCGTAAAATAATTTCAGCCGCAGTCTTTCCATAACGTCCAGCAATTTCCAGAATAACAGGATCTCTAAACAATATATCGTTGCCGCCATGAGTTCCTCCTAATGGATACCAGCCTTCAATCGCTATATTGTTTTCTGCACATTTTTCACGAAATGCCTTTCTTTGTGCGTAAGGGTGTAACTCAATCTGAACTATTGCAGGTTTTATTTTAGCGTTCGCTATAATGTCGTTGAAGCGTTCTTCGTTCATGTCAAAGTTCGATAAGCCTATAGCCCTAACCTTGCCTTCCTTCACAGCTTGTTCAAGTCCACGATAACCGGCCATGTAATCTCCAACAGCTTGGTGCAAATACACGAGGTCAATATAATCAGTGCCAAGTCTCTCAAGCATTTTGTTAATCGATTCGGCAACGTTTCCAGAATTATAATCAGTTGGCCATAATTTGCTTGTTATCCAAATTTCTTCGCGTGGGATTCCTGACTCACGAACAGCCGCGCCGACTCCTCGTTCATTCTGATAAGCGTGTGCAGTGTCAATATGACGATAACCAGCTTTCAAAGCCGCAAGCACTGCATCATGAGCTTCACTCACTGACGAACGAAACGTACCTATACCAAATTGAGGCATGTAAATTCCATTATTGAGCAAAATTTTAGTCTCGTTAGCAGGTTGATTTATTATCCCAAGCATTCGCAGCCACGCCATAAACTCTGTGGGCCATAAATAATTTGTAAAAGGTTCGTGCCCCATGCCGAAATTATGACCGCCTTGACCGTACAAATGAAGTTCAACGATCCCGCGTTTTTGCCAAGCCTGAATAATCTCAAAGCCGCTTTGTCCTGAAAGTTCATCGTCCGAAGACATTGCTGCAAACATTGGAGGAAGTTTATCTGGCATTTCACGCATAACCAACTGACCATAAATTGAGCCTATGAAGTCCGCTTTGCTCTCAACGTCTGCACATTCTGCATTGTACACAGCCATTAAAGCCCCCGCGGAGAATCCAACTATCCCGATTTTATGTGGGTCAATGTGAAATTCTTTCGCTCTTGCTCGTATGAGTCTCACAGCCGCATTCACGTCTTCATATGCGTAATCAGGAGTCGCCGGTGCATATTTTCCGCTCAAACCTCCAGCACGATAACCCGCCATTTTTTCAGCAACGTAAGCTTGATAATCCGTCTCTTCTCGTGGTGTATCCTCAACGCGATATTTCAAAATGAACGTAGCAAAGCCCTGACTCTTAAACCATTCAGCAGCCTCATAGCCTCCGCTCCCGAATGTATGATGCAAGAACGCGCCACCAGGAGCAATTATTATCGCAGCACCGTTTGAGTCTTTAGCGTCTGGTAAATATGGAATGAGTGTCGGGACTCTAACATTTCGCACAAATTGGCCGCGCCCTTCGATCTCGTACCATTGTTCATAGTCAACGTCGGATTGATTCGGGTTCTCGTACAAATATATTTGCCCGGGAAATTCTGGAGCTTTTATGTATTTGACCTCCTGTGCATATGCCGAAGCCGTCATTAAAATCATGAATGCGATAGTCGTAATTAATACTCTCATTAGTTATCTAGTCCTTTCTCTGTGAGCCATTTTGACATTAAGTCAGCTATCTCGATATTATTCAAGTCCGAGAACATGAAATGCGTGTTACCCTTTATGCCTAATTCTGGAAGATGAACGATTGTGACGTCGCCGCCGTATTTGTTGACGAGTTCAGCAAATTTTCGTCCTAGTGCTAACTCCGCGCGCCATTGATCAGATCCGTAATTGTCGGTTGGTTCCGTTGCAATATGGTCGCCATAGAATATGATGATGGGAAATTTCGTGAACTTCTTGAACTCCTCCAACGGTATCGCAGTCCCCTCAATCACTCCGAACGAAGTATTCATAGCTTCAGGAACTTCACCTTCCGGAAAGAGTCTTGGACTTCCGCCAGGTTCAAAAGCAACGATAGCGCGTATATTGTCAGTCTTGGAAACAGTCAACCAGCCGCAGCCGCCACCCTGTGAATGAGTCACGAGAATACTTGGCCCGATCTTTTCCAACAATGCAGCCATTGAATCAGCAACGAGATTAAAATCAAGCGGAGCAGTATTAGGAGTCCCTTGTCGCATAAATTGATTCAAGCTCTCTTGATCTCTTGGAAATTGTGTATCCTCATAAAACTTTGGCCAACGTCCAAGCCTGAAAAGCGTGAACATAGTACGGTCATAATAAGCCGGAGGTATTGGGCCATCGCTTGCAACTGTGCTGAAACCTGCTTCGCCTCGTCGTGGTTGATCTACAAGGTACGTGCTGAAACCTCTGCGTAAAAATATGTTCTGGAATCCCTCGCGCCCGTCCGGAGTCGTCTCCCAAGTCTTCTTTGATTGTCCACCGCCATGAAGAAACACTAACGGTAGCTTTTTCGCGTTCACTGGAACTTGATACCACACATAAGCGTGATCCCCGTAAGCAGTTTGTCCTGACTGATCCAGCCAATCTGAAAAATTAAACTCGCCGTCGTTTGTAACAGTTGTGCCCCCAACCATAAAACTTCCCTGATCCTGAATCACTAAAGGCTCGGAAGCAAATACACATGACGCACACAACAACCATAACACTAACGCAATAAACTTTCGCATAAATTCATTCCTCCAATTACGTCTACGTGATATATTAAGCGGGCATGAGCTATCAGACAACAACTGACAAAAATTTTTAGAGGGTTATGCAACAGATTAAGCGGAAACGGGGTATATTTTCATGAAGATGGATTTACGTGTGATTAAGACGAAACGAAATATCAAGCAGGCGTTTATCGAAATGCTTTGTGAAATGGATTACGAGCAAATTACGGTACAAGCACTCACAGAACGAGCAATGATTAACCGCAAAACTTTTTACTCTCATTATCAGAACCTTGACGAATTACTGCATGAACTTCAGCTAGAGATGGCACAAAATTTTGCAAAACGCACGAAGAGATTCGATAGGCCTCAAGATATGGATAAGATTACACGTGAGTTTTTTCTGTTTTCGGAAGAGCTTGGCCCGCTTGGTGAAGCAATTAACCTAAACGATAGTCACGTAAGAGAAGATATAACGCACGAACTTATGAATCAAAACTGGAATTTCCCACAAAAATATTCAAGCCCCCATGCACAGAACATAATCAAGTCGTTTATCTCACAGGCAACACTCGCAATTTATCGACAATGGATAGCCGACGAGAAAAAGTTATCACTCGATGAAATCATAGACCTTGCGACAAAGCTTATATGTGAAGGAGTAGGGAGTTTGCCCGCCTGAGGCGGGTTATAGCGTTCCCTTTGTTGAGGGTATATCGTTAATAAATTCCTGGTCAATCTTTACAGCTTGTCTTATGCTCCGAGCTACTGACTTGAAAGCGCCTTCGATAATGTGATGAGCGTTCGTGCCTGCGAGTTGCTTGAAATGCAAAGTGCATTGTGCGTGACGTGTAAAGCCTAGCCAAAATTCTTCAGCCAATTCTGTATCGAAATCCCCAACCTTTTGTGCAGAGATGTTCATGTCCCAATTGAGATAAGCGCGTCCGGAAAAATCTATAGCCGTGAGAATCAATGCCTCGTCCATTGGTAATATAAAACTCCCGTAACGAGTCAAGCCCTTCTTGTCGCTCAATAAGTGAAAGAAAGCTGTACCCAGACAAATTCCAACGTCTTCAACCGTATGATGATAATCTACCCACGTATCGCCCTCGCACTTTAACTCAATGTCAAATTTTCCGTGAGCAGCAAACAACGTCAGCATATGATCCAAAAATCCACAGCCAGTTTTTATTTCGCTCTTGCCAGTTCCATCAATATTAAGCTCAAGAGATATTCTCGTCTCGTTAGTGTTTCTTGAAATTTGCATGTGTCTCATTTCTTCACGACCCTTCTTAATACTTCTAACATTACTTGCATTTGTTCAGCAGTCCCGATTGTGATTCTATTATAATCAGAAATTTTCGGAGGGCTATCAAAGTGGCGTATCATAATTCTACAACGCTTAAGAGCTTCAAAAACTTTTTCCCCGCTTGTCTCTTCATGGCGAACGAACAAAAAATTTGTTGACGAGTCCAGAACTTCAAAACCCATTTCGCGTAATCGATTCTTTGTCCCTTCACGTACTCTGCAAATTAGATTGATATTCTTCTGCGTTTCCTCTTCATTCTCAAGTGTGGCCAATGCTGCTGCCTGTGTAAGAGCGTTAATGTTGTAAGGCGTAATTGTGTTCTTTATGTTGCGTAAATCTTTGGCCAAGTCCTCGTTAGTCATAGCCCAGCCGAGTCTAGCGCCAGCCATTGAACGAGATTTTGAGAAAGTCCGAACGACTATGACATTATCAAATTCATGAATGAAATCTTTCGCGCTTTCCGCCCCGAAATCAACGTAAGCTTCATCGATCACGACCAGGCTATCAGGATTCGAGGTTATAATCTGTTTAAGTTCATCAAGCGTCAAAGCCAGTCCCGTTGGTGCATTCGGGTTAGCTATAAATATCGTGCGGCCATTCATGTTCGAGAAATCGTCGGGAATTATCCTGAAATCTCGTAACGGCATAGTGACATAATCAACGCCATGAAATTTAGCAAGTATCTTATAGAATGAGTAAGTTATGTTAGGAAATACAGCACCATTTTGACAGAATGCCATGAATAAAAAGTTGAGTATCTCGTCGGAACCGTTGCCAAAAACTATTTCTGAAGGTTTTACGTTGAGCAAGTCTGAAAGTTTATCGGCTAGCTTTCTGCATTCTGGATCTGGATAAAAATTTAGCGTCTTTGCTGCCTCCCTTGTGTATGTAATAGCTTTGTCTGAAGGGCCAAAAGGTGACTCGTTAGTGTTAAGTTTTACATAGCCGTTCATGCTTTCAAGCTCTTCGCTGGTATCGTAGGGAGTAAGTGAATTAAACTTCGAGTGTAAGAATTTGCTCATGCCATTAACAAGAATCCTTTCGTGAAAATTTTCGTAAATCATAGCATAGTATAATATTCGAAATTCCCATAATAAAATTTAGTAGGTGAATAGTCATGCACTTAATTACAAGCCACTTAAATACGGATTTTGATTCGTTAGCAAGTATGATAGCCATTCAAAAATTATATCCTGATGCTGTCATATGTCCGCCAGGTTCGTTAAATCGTAAAGTCCGTGAATTTATGTCGCGTCATGGTCATCAATGGGCCTCTAAGTTGCTTAAGCCAAGCAAAATTAAACTCGATGAAGTTACATTAATGGTTGTCGTTGATACTCGTTCTCGTCAACGTATAGGACGTTTCGCAGCGCTCGCCGGCCGTCAGGATATTGAAGTTCACGTTTACGATCATCACCCGGTCACTCCCGACGATATTCCCGCAGAAAAATTTGTATATGAGCCAATCGGAGCAGCCACAACTATGATTCTTGAGAAGCTCTTGCTTGAACGCAAAGAAATTACGCCCGATGAAGCTACGTTATTCGCTCTTGGGATTTACGACGACACCGGCGCAATGACTTTCGAAACAACAACAGAACGAGATATTGCGGCCATAAGTTATTTGCGTGACCTTGGGGCAGATTTATCGGGGACTTTATCGCAAGTTGAGAATGACATGTCCTCGGACGATAGAAAGCTGCTTGACGATTTGGCGGAAAACGCTAGAGAGCTTTATATCAATGGCGCGAAAGTTTATCTCACTTGGGCAGAGACAGAGAACTACGTTCAGGGGCTGGCAATGTTCGTTAATAAACTCAAGGAGTATTGCGACTCTCACGTTACTATCGCTGTGGTTAATAACGGCGGCAAGAAAGTTAATATTATCGCTAGAAGCGTTGAGGGAGTCTTAAACGTTAAGGAGTTCATGATACCTTATGGCGGAAGCGGACATTTTCAAGCCGGTAGCGCAACAGTTATGGATAGGGACGCGAAAGAATTGCTTGACGAGATCGAAAGACGTTTACATGAAGCTATTATCCCTATGGTTAAGGTTACTGACATAATGACCTCGCCAGTGATAGCCGTTAATCCTGATGCAAGAGTTGAAGAAGGTTATCGCACTATGCTGCGTTTTGGGATAAAGTCGTTGCCCGTCGCAAATTCTGAAGGTGAAGTTGTCGGAATGATGACACGCAAGGATCTTGATAAGGCACATTTACACGGACTTGACCGAGCACAAATAAGCGACTTCATGACTCAAGGCATAATTAGTTTATCGTCGGAAGCCTCAATTGATGAAGCTCATAGAATGATGGCTACTTATGGCTTTGAGAAAATGCCCGTGCTTGATTCAAATGGTAAGCTCGTCGGGACTCTTTCACGTGCGGATTTATTGAAGGCTTTGTATCACTCTGGACAATTTGCAGGCGAGGACACGGCCAGAGATTCTTCCGGGTTCTTGTGGGTTGAGAACGTTGCACACTTAATGGAGGACGCATTCAGCCTCAAAACTTTATCACTGTTGCGAAGAGTCGGGGCCAAGGCTCATGAGTTAGGAATGAAGGCTTACTTAGTCGGCGGCACAGTCAGAGATATTCTTATGGGCGTTCATAACGTTGACATTGATATTTCCGTTGAGGGCGACGCGGAGAAACTCGTATCTTCATGGGACGAACCAGGCTGCAAAGCTACTCTTCACGGACGCTATAAAACCGGCACAATAACATTCCCTGACGGCGAGAAAGTTGACGTTGCTACAGCTAGACGAGAATTTTACGAATACGCAGCAGCTACTCCAACAGTACAAAATAGTTCACTAAAGCAAGATTTAGGACGACGAGATTTTACGGTTAATGCTATGTCAATTTCATTAAGCGAGGACGATTGGGGAACGTTGATAGATAATTACGGCGGGCGCGCTGACCTTAAGGACAAGTTGCTGAAAATCTTGCATAACCTAAGCTTTGTTGAAGACCCTTCACGAGTTTTGCGAGGCATAAGGCTTGAACAAAGACTCAACATGAGCTTTGAGGATAACACGCTACGTTTATTGAAGAGTGCTGTACGTGGTGGCTTACTTGAATTACTCTCAACGACGAGAATACGCGCAGAACTTGAGCTAATTTCAAAAGAAGCATGCTTCAGAAAAATTGTCATGCGTATGTGCGATTTAGGGGTATGGCCAGCAATGTTCCCGGGAATGAATGTAACAGAGAACGCAGCTGAAAGATTACACGTTATGGAACACTTCTTGCCGCAAGTAAAGAAACACGGAATTGACTTCAAGGGCATGGAATGGTTAATCAAAATGGCTATAGTGTTCACTGAATCGAAATCGGACGTGAAATTTTCAGCCATGGATCGAATGAACCTCAACCCCAACGAACGCGACCAGCTCACAAAATGTTTCATGCAATTGCCGAACGTTGAAAAGTTTTGCTCAAGTCGTAAAAACGTCAAGAACTCTGAGGCATATTTATTCTTCAAAGAGTATGGGCCAGTGCCTTTGATTTATTGGCTGACGTGTTTGAAGACTCCGGAGGCTCGAAGACTCATCATTGAACATTTGGAATCCTGGACAAACGTTAAAGGCGAATACACTGGAAAAGATTTACAGGCTATGGGCTTGAAGGGGAAGGAGATCGGGGACACGTTGAACGCCATCAAGCTCGCGATAATTGACGAAGAAATCAAAACTCACGAGGACGAAATAAATTACGTGAACGAAAAAATTTTGCATTCTTAGAGACTCTGGCAGTATTGTGATTTTCTCGCGGTACTGCTAAGATTTTTGCTATAGTATTTCACGATACGATAATTTCGTACTTGGCCGCAATATTCCTTGAACGCTTCAGGGAGAATTCATGCGCTAAAAATTCATTCTGATCTTCACGCTTCTATCATGCCTGGGAGTCCTATTCACGTTCAAGTACTTCAACCTTTTCGCTCAAAGCGTCATAGACTTCCTGAATTTACGCGACGTTCATTTCATTTTTTCCGCAACTCGTAGAAGGTCCGATTGAACGCACAAATAATTTACTCCCGCAGATAAAAGCTCATCATGAATTTGATTACGATCAAGCAACTTTTAGTGATAGCGGACAACTTAGCAGTATTTGTTGACAGAGTTTTCGCCGACGTGTACAACTACGGCCAAGTTATTTGGGATTGAGCTAATGGAAAATTTCAGGAGCCCTTATTTCGCGTCGAGCATTCGAGAATTTTGGAGCAGGTGGCATATTTCGTTAAGCACGTGGTTTCGCGATTACGTGTATATCCCATCAGGCGGCAACAGAAAACATCACTATATAAATCTCATGATTACGTCTATTATTTCGGGCTTATGGCACGGCGCCAACTGGACGTTCATATTTGCGAACATGTTCAACGGCTTGAACAGGAAGGACGCACGAAAATTCACGAATGATTTATTGCATGAGGTATTAGGTATATGACCTCCTGAAGCTTAAATCCTGCTAAAAAATTAACGCCATTTTCATGAATAAAGTATAATACAGTAAATTTCATAAACATCATAAATTGTAACAGGAGGAAGAAATTTTTATGGCAGGAGAGAAAAGAGTACGTATCACTGAAACCGGACTTCGTGACGCTCATCAATCCTTAATCGCTACGAGAATGACCACCGAAGACATGCTTCCGGTACTCGAATACATGGACAACGCAGGATACTGGGCACTTGAAATGTGGGGTGGAGCTACGTTTGACTCGGCAATGCGTTTCCTTGATGAAGATCCTTGGGAGAGATTGAGACTCATTCGCGCTCGTGTAAAGAACGCCAAACTTCAAATGCTCTTACGTGGTCAGAACTTGGTCGGCTATCGTCATTACGCTGATGATGTTGTTCGCGAGTTCGTAAAGAAAGCTGTCGGCAATGGCATTGATATAATTCGTTGCTTTGATGCTCTTAATGACTTGAGAAATGTTGAAGTTGCTGCTGACCAGATCAAGAAGGAAGGCGCACACTTACAGCTTTGCATGAGTTACACGTTGTCACCGGTTCATACTCTTGACACATTCGCGAATATGGCCAGGCAAATGCAGGAAATGGGAGCTGACTCGATCGCTATTAAAGATATGGCAGGATTAATTGGGCCTCTGGACTGCGCTAAACTTGTTCAGGCTATTAAAGCTAAAGTTGATATTCCCGTTGAACTTCACAGCCATTACACAACAGGTCTTGCGAGCATGGCTTATCTTGCTGGTATCGAGGCCGGCGCGGAGATCGTTGACACAGCTATATCACCGTTTGCACTTGGAACAAGTCAGCCACCCACTGAATCACTTGTAGCAGCTCTTGCAGGTTCAGAATATGACACAGGCATTAAGATTGAAGACTTGCTCCCGATCTGCAACCACTTTAAGAAATTGCGCGAGAAATATAAGGACTTGTTACCAGAGATCGCAGGCGTTGACATTAACATTTTGCGTTACCAGATACCCGGCGGTATGTATTCAAACATGGTCAAGCAGCTTAAGGAAATGAACGCTATCGACAAACTTGAAGACGTTCTTAATGAAGTACCGGTTGTTCGTAAAGCAATGGGCTATCCGCCACTCGTTACACCTTCAAGCCAAATGGTAGGAACTCAAGCTACTGTGAACGTGTTAAGAGGCCGTTGGAAGAGTTTCCCGAAAGAAATTCGCCAGTACTTCCTTGGTTATTATGGCCAGCCGCCAGCACCAGTAGATCCTGAAGTTCAGAAATTAGCAATCGGTAACGAAGAGCCTATCACTTGCCGCCCTGGTGAGAAGATCGCCCCTGAACTTGAAAAAGCTCGCGAGGACGCAAAACCTTGGGCAACTGAACCCGAAGACGCTTTAACGTGGGTAATGTTCCCGCAAGTAGCTAAAGACTTCTTGCCGAAAAAATACGCACGCGCTCATAAACGTGATACAGGACTCCAAGCACAAGCAGCTCCAGAGGCTTATCCGGCGTAGTTAATTATTATGGAAATTCCTTTATCGGGGGACGGGTTTGTACAAGCTAGATTACTTGGCCCAAATGACGAAAATTTTCAAGCCATCGAAGCTCGTTACCCTGTAACACTTTCAATTAATAGCGGGGTCGTTAAAGTTAGCGGCCCTGATCCTGATCCAGTTAGAATCGCAGGGAAATTAATCCGGGAATTAGCGTCAGTCGCCGAAAAAGGTCATGAGATACGAGTAGCCGATGTAAGAGCAGCCATGGACGCTTTAGCAGAAGGTCGTGAACTCAAATTGAATGAGCTTTACTCGGAAATTATCTGCACCACAGCACGAGGCAAACCTATACGCGCAAAAACTCCCGGGCAACGTGCTTATATCAAAGCAATTCGTGACAACTTCATTTTATTCGCAACTGGTCCCGCTGGAACTGGTAAGACTTACTTGGCAGTGTGTGAGGCTGTCTCAATGTTGAAGGCCGGAAAAGTTAATCGTGTCGTGTTAGTTCGTCCTGCTGTTGAGGCTGGGGAGAGTCTGGGCTATTTACCAGGAGACTTGCGCGAAAAAGTTGAGCCGTATGTCAGACCGTTATATGATGCGTTTTATGATTTATTATCGCCGGAAAAATTTTTGCGTTATGCTGATAAAGGCGTTATAGAGATTGTCCCGTTAGCTTACATGCGAGGCAGAACACTCAACGAGAGTTTCATAATCCTTGACGAGGCACAGAATACTACACCCAAGCAAATGAAAATGTTCTTGACACGTTTGGGCTTCGGATCAAAAGCAGTAGTAACTGGAGATATAACGCAGGTCGATTTACCCGGAGGCGCGCCTTCAGGTTTGAAAAGTGTACGTGAAATTTTAAGCGGTATTAAAGGTATAGGCTTTATGAATCTTTCTGACGCTGACGTCGTGAGGCATGAAATAGTTCAGAAGATCGTACAGGCTTATGCTCGTTATGAGGAAGCTAATCATGAAGCATAAAATCAAATCTAGGGTATCAATTCCATCAGAGCAAAGTTTTATCAGCCGCATAAATTTCAAATTTGTATCTCAATTCATCAACCCTTTAATATTTCTCTTAATCGCCGGTATATTAATCGTGCTCGCTCAATGGGAAGTATTAACTAAACGCGATAATAGTTTCACGATCGGTGAACCCTCCCCGGAAACATACAGGGTAATATCCAACATGCGTTATGACGATCAGGACTCGGCCAAGACTCTTCGTTCAATGGTCAGTGAAAGTGTCTCGGGTGTAATTGTTAAAGACGTATCGGCAAAGACTCGACTACAAAGACGACTCGAAGCCATTCGCGACATGAAGGAGAACACCCCCAAAAAAGTAGGTTATCTCGCAGATTTTCCGCAGCAATTATTGAACGCGGTGTTAAAGCTCAAGGACGAGGACAAAGCACGGATTCTCAACATGGCCTATCAAGTTGGAAGCTCATATATTGACAGGCTAGAAGCCGAAAAAGTTTTCCGTGGCAATAACCAGTTAATGATCTCTCTTTTATGGGACGAGATAAACAAATCCGGAGTTCAGACGAGTGACGCAAACTTCATTTATCAGATTTTATTCGGGCTTGGCAATCTGAATTTCAGAGTCGATGACGATCTCACTGACATAGCTAAACGTGCAGCCGCTAATGATGTTCCCATACTTGATAGACGACTCGAACCTGGCGACGTTATCGTGAGCAAAGGCGATATTATCACTAGACAGACTGCAATATTATTACGCATGCAAGGTTATACAGCAGACGTTTTCCCAATAGTGCAATTATGTATCGTGATCTTGAGTGTGTTAATGCTTCCATTGTGGCTTAATATTCTCAAACATGGTGCTGGCGAACAAAAGCCTACATGGTGGTGTGTAGTGTTCATAATGCTGGCGGCATGGGTATGTGAGACTGTAGCAGCACGAATCGGAATTTATGGTGCCGGAACTTTAGCAGCTGTCACTGTTGCTTATTTGTGTGTGCCCGATTATTTAGCGTTCTGTCTTGCGATAATGGCGTCTACTTCAGGCGTGTTCATCGTGGCCGGCCAAGCTGTATCACACCAAATTTTGTTATCGTCTCTGGCTGTGTTAGCGTCAACGTTGGGATTCTATCTAATGCGTAACATTGAAGCCCGTCGTAAAGTTTCACAACGTATATTCATTATGTCATTGATAATCACTATGATAAGAATGGCTATACGTCATGTTCAAGGCCCTGCGTTCGTTCAAAATGATTTTAGGCTATTCATTCCGTTGGGAGTATTCTGGCAGGAAGCGGGATTATTTTTCCTGTACGAGGCGGCAATGACTCAGCTAACTATGTTCATATTGCAATACTTTGAAGAATATCTAGGCACGCTTTCAATTTTGAGTCTTCGTGAAGTCAGTCACCCGTCAAGCCCTTTGTTGCGAGATCTTCAACGTAATGCGCCAGGAACTTATCAACATTGCTTGACCATTGCAACCTTAATTGAAGCTGTCGGAATAGAGTTGGGAATGGATACGAATTTATTGCGAGCCGGAGCTTACTATCACGATATAGGAAAATTACGCAAACCACAATTTTTTGTCGAGAATCAGGGCGGAGGACTCAACGTTCACGACGAAATGTCGCCTATGTTAAGCTCAATGGCCATAATCTCACACGTTAAGGACGGACTCGAATTAGCTTGGGAGGCAAAACTTCCAAAACGTATACGGGATTTCATCGCCGAACATCATGGAACAACTTGCACACGATATTTCTACAACAAGGCCGTGGCTATGGGCGAAAATGTAGAGTGGTCGTCGTTCTGTTATCCAGGGCCAAGACCGCAAAGCCGTGAGACAGCTTTGTTAATGATCGTCGACTCCGTTGAAGCAGCAGTAAGAGCCGCAAATGTTCGTGAACTTGAAGAGCAAGCAGTCAGCAAGATCGAGAAAATCGTTAATCAAGTCGTAACCAGCAAGATAAACGAGAATCAATTCGACGACGTTAATTTCACGCTGAAAGACTTGACATGCATAAAGCAAACGTTAATATCAGTCTTAACATCAATGTACCATACGCGCAAGGTCAAGAAGATCGAACGCAAGAAGAAATAATGAATTACGAAAGAGGTTAGTTGTACTTGAATTTATCTATGCGCATAGACGCTACCGACCAATCAGACCCAGATTTCCCGAGTAATATATACAGCAGCGAAAAATTTTTACGAGTTCTTGAGAAAGAGCTTGTAGAAATTTATCCGCCTTCACAAAATTTTGAGGACGTTGAAATCTCGTTGACGTTCATGACCCCCGAAGAGATACGCAAAATTAATCATGAGTATAGAGACGTTGACGAAGCTACGGACGTTTTATCGTTCCCCCTGCTTGATGAGAATGAACCAGTAGAAATTCCAGAGTTGCCCGTGTTGTCGTTAGGGGATATTGTGATTTGCCCGCAAGAAGTAGCACGTTTACACCCCGACTTGAATCAACAGGAAGCAATGTTGCTGATGATAGCTCATTCGTTTTTGCACTTGCTTGGCTATGACCATGACACCGACGAGAAGCAGGCTTTAATGTGGGACAAACAAGAGGCCATCAAGAATAAATTGTTGGAGGCGATTCGATAATGGCAGGAGTAATTTCTGGCTTTGTGATTCTATTCCTACTATCAGCGTTCTTTAGCGGTGCCGAGACTTCCATAACAGCAACAGGCACTGGAAAATTACGAACGTTACAGGAACAAGGCAAATACAAATTTCTCTCCTCAACTTTTCAGTGGCTGATCGATGACATGCAGGAGGCTCTGACAGTCTGTTTAATCGCGAATAACGTCGTGAATATTTCCGCGTCGGCTTTGGCCTCAAGTGTAATGCTCGAAATTTTTGGAGCTGGTGCGCTTGTCGTGGTTGTCCCGGTTATGACGGTGCTTATAGTGATTTTTGGGGAGATATTGCCGAAAAGTGCCGCCATGGTTTACTCTGAACACGTGCTTATATTTTCTGCGCCTATATTGAGAATTTTAGCGTTCTTACTTACTCCTTTAGCTTGGGCAATGAGAAAATGTGTTACGGGCATTGGCTATTTGCTTCATATGGACTTGAGCGCGCAACAGGTATTTGTTACTCGTGATGAGATTGAACAGGTCGTGAAGATCGGTGAGGAGAGCGGAGCATTAGAAGCTAATGAACGCAGAATGATCGATGGGATTATAGATTTTGACGAGACACGCGTACACGAAATAATGATCCCACGTACTGACATGATAGCCTTGGAAGCTGACGACAAATTAAGCGACGCCGTGAAATTATTTATCGAAGAAGGCCATTCGCGAATCCCTGTTTATGAGGAAAGCCCCGACAACATAATCGGAATACTTTACGTGAAAGATACGTTGAAGAATTTGCTTGACTCTGATTTAAGCTGTGAGGTAAGAACTTTATTACGTAAACCAATATTTGTTCCCGAGACGATCAGAACCGCTGAAGTACTTGAAAACATGAGGCGCGAACATATTCACATAGCTATCATAGTTGACGAATACGGCGGAGTCGCTGGACTCGTTACTATGGAAGACATTTTGGAGCAGATAGTCGGCGAAATTCAAGACGAGTACGATCAGGAAGTCCCGGAAGTTCAGAAGCTTGAGGATGGCTCTTATTTAGTTCAAGGGGGAATAAGCCTTGAGGATTTGAGCGAAGCATTAGGCTCTGAATTTGAGAGTGAGGACGCTGAAAGCTTGGGGGGCTTGGTGCTGACATTGTCGGGGAGTTTTCCTGAAGAAGGCGAAATTTTTGAGTACAACGGCTGGCGAATCAGGGTTGAGGCTCTTGAAGATCACAGGATAACTTCTTTGAACTTATCACAAATCGAAAACGCTGCGTCCGATGAAGAAATAAGCGACTATCAAGAAAACGATTGAACGAGATAATATTGAGGGTCTGCCGGGAATGGTGGGCCCTGAATTTTATTTGATGACCCTGTTAAGGATTCCTGCTTCCATGTCAGCAATGTTGTAAAGATTTTCCATTACGTCGAAAGTCTCTTCGAGGTTATCCTTTGCGCTTTCCCAGCCTCCGCCGTCAGTTATCCATATGAACGTGAAATTTTTGATCTTTTTGGCCTCTTTTGCGATTAATCTATAGCTTCGTGAGATCTCGTTGAGCTTTGAGCCCTTGCTAGCATAGAAATTTGTCTCGATTGCGTAAATTCCTTCGTCGGTCTTCACTGCGAAGTCCCCACGTTTTTGTTGTTCCATTCCCTTTAGAGTCATTTCTTTGCGATAGGGGAATTTTGTTTGCCTTAGGTAGCTTTCAACAAGATCTTCCATTTGATCTCCGCCTCTGTTTTTGCGCCCGTTAGTATCCATTCCGACTTCAATACCCATGACGTAATCGTAGAGGTTGCTGATCAAACGTTCTTTTATCATGCCGAATAATCCAGTCTCGCTCATGAAGTAATCATATTGTTCGATTGTCTGATTAGGTGAACGAAAGTTGTATGTGAACTCCCCGTTCTCGTCCTGACAATAAAGCTCATATTCTCGCACAGCCAACAAAATCGGAATCGCCTGCAAACAACTTGGACATTTCTTCACGATATTCCTGAAGCCTGTCTTAATATCTTTTGTGCCTATGAGAGAGCTAAGCATACATAATTCGTCTCTAAAGGCTTGAGCGTTTTTGTGTGCCTTATCGAGATCGGCGTAATACTTATAACCGTTTATTGAGCGTCTGAAAGTTGCAAACCATTCAGCAAATTTCCTTCGTGCCATGAGTTTTGCAGCCTCCTCACCGATAAATCTATGTATTCGCGTTCATGATCTATCCCGATGTAATTTCGCCCTAGCTTTTTGCATGCTACCCCGGTGGTAGATGACCCGCAGAACGGATCCAAAATTGTATCGCCTTCACGAGTTGATGCTAGTATTATTCTCTCAAGTACATACAGCGGCTTTTGTGTAGGATGTTTGCCATATAGTTTTTCGTTTTTAGGTGTTAGAGCTCCATTCCACACGTCTTTCATCTGTTTACCGCCATTAAGTTCTTTCATTAACTCGTAATTGAAGTAATAGTGCGATTTTTTCTCCTTTTCATTTTTGCATGCCCATAGGATAGTTTCTGTGCTATGTGTGAAAGTTTTACATGCGAGATTGGGGGGGGGTTCGTCTTTTGCCAGGTGATGTTGTTAATTATCTTAAAGCCCTCTTGCTCTAAAGCCATTCCTACAGAATAGATGTTGTGAAGCGTTCCAGAAATCCATATGGTGCCATTAGCTTTAAGAACTTTTCGACAAAGAGCTATCCACCTGCGATTAAAGGCATGTTTTTCTTCAACGTTGTCTATCTTGTCCCAGTCGCCTTTATTCACGGATACGCGTTTACCACCACTGCAGGAAATGCCATCGTTCGATAAAAAGTATGGAGGGTCAGCAAAAATTACGTCGATACATTCTAGTTGCATCTGCTCAAGTGCCGAAAAACTATCAGAGAGATACAACGAGGAACTTTCATCAACGTAATATGGCTTTAAGTTTTCGAAGTATTGCATGCGATAATTCTTTCACCTCCACAAAAAATTTGCGTGAGTGATCTTAGCAACTAAACTCATAAATTAGATCGGTCAATTGTCTTGATCTAGTGCTATCGTTTTCGTATCTGATATAATTTTTCGAAATTTCCCATAATTTAAGGAGGGTTATTCATGAACTACAAGAACATCGCGCAAAGCATTCTTGATAATGTCGGCGGTGCTGAAAACGTTAAGGACGCTACACACTGTTTTACCCGTCTTCGTATTGTCGTAAGGGATTCAAGCAAAACCAACAAAGCTGCTGTTGAAAAGCTCGAAGGAGTCCTTCAGGTCGTGGAATCTGGCGGACAGTTTCAAGTTGTATTAGGTGGCAAGGTCAACAAGGTCTACGATGAATTTCTCCCGTTAGTGAACGTTGCTGGCGGTGAAGAGAATCCAATAGCGGGAGATAAGGGCTCTATAGTCAACACTATACTGCAGACGATCTCGAAAATTTTCACCCCCGTCGTTCCGGCTATAGCTGCTGCTGGACTCATTAAGGGGTTGCTTTCTGCTGCGTCTCGTCTTGGTTGGGTTGATGCTTCAAGTAGCACGTACATAATTTTATTCGCGGCCTCAAATATAATCTTCTACTTCATGCCGATCTTCTTGGCCTACACGACAGCAAAAGCTTTAAGGTGTTCGGAGATTATCGCAATGACGTTGGGGGCGTTCTTATGTTATCCGCAAATTGATGCGCTCGTTCAAGATGTTGCGAAGGTCTCAACGATTTTTGGCCTCCCTGTAATCAAGACTGCGTTCACGATCGGAGAGTCAACCCGCGTTTTCAGTTACACCGAGTCAGTAATTCCGATAGTGTTGACAGTTTGGGTGTTGAGTTATCTCGAAAAATTCCTCAAGAAAACTATTCCTGATATGCTGCAAATAATTCTCGTCCCTGGTTTGTCGTTAATAATCATGCTTCCAGTTATGTTGACTGCTGTCGGGCCTGTTGGTGCTTACGTCGGTTACGGAATGCAATGGGTATATAACGAGGTCATGGGAATAAGTCCTGCTTTCGGTGGCGCAGTAGTCGGAGGATTGTGGGGAGTGTTCGTGATCTTCGGAGCTCATAGAGCTTTATTGCCCGTCGGCCTTAACGATGTCGCTGTAACTTCTGCGATTCATAAATGCGGAGCTGGCCATAATACTTTGATGTGTTACGCTGGTGCGGCGAATTTCTCACAAGCTGGAGCGGCCCTCGGTGTTATGCTGAAGACTAAGAGCAAGGAACTTAAACAAGTTGCTGGAGCCTCGACAATTTCCGCGTTCTTGGTGGGAATTACAGAGCCTGCGATTTACGGCTGTAACTTGAGACTCAAACGTCCTATGATCTGCGCGATAATTGCCGGAGCTTTAGGTGGCGCGATTATGGGAATAGGTGGCGCGAGCAATCACGGTTTCGCAAATAACGGTATTCTCACGATAGCTACGTATTATTGTTCTGACAACACGTTCGGAATGTTCTTGGGCATTCTTCGGCGCAGCAATTCTCACTTACATAGTAGGCTTTGAGGACGACAAGGACGACATGTTGAAATAGGAGTTGACCATGGCCTACAAATTTCCTGAAAGTTTTATGTGGGGCGCAGCGTCTTCAGCGTTTCAGATTGAAGGAGGTTGGGACGAGGACGGAAAGGGCTTAACGGTCGCTGACTATAACTCGTTCAAACGTTCCGACAAACAAGCAGACTCGAAAGTCGCTAGCGATTTCTATCACAAGTGGGAAGACGATATTGAATTAATGCGTGAGCTTAGGCTTAAAGCGTATCGTTTTTCGATCTCATGGGCACGAATCATTCCTGATGGTGACGGTGAAATTAACCCAAAGGGACTCGAGTTCTACAACAAAGTGATAAACAAGCTGATTAGTTACGCTTTATCATTTCGATTTACCCTATGCTCTCGTGAAGAAATATAACGGTTGGGCGTCTCGTGAATGCGCTTATGCCTTTGAACGTTACGCGAGAATTTGCTTTGAGAGTTTTGGCGACAGGGTTAAATATTGGATCGTTCACAACGAACAGAACCTAATGATGCGAGTTGATGAGCGTATGAACATCACAGAGTCTGACGTGTTCAAGAAAGAGAAGCTCCGCGCTCAAATGGATTATCATATGTTTCTTGCTCATGCCTTGGCCGTAAAAGCTTGTCATGAAATTGTTGACGGTGGAAAAATTTCCTGCGCTGTGAGTTCAACTGTAACGTATCCATTCACAAACAAGCCTTGTGATGTCTGGGCCGCAAGACTGAATAATTTATTCAAGACTGATTATTGCCTCGATATGTACGCTTATGGAGAATACCCGGGCTATTATATGAGCTATCTACGTGAGCAAAATATAGTCCCCGAGTCAAAGCCTGAAGACGCGAAAATTTTACGTGGCGCAAAAATGGACTTCCTAGCCTTGAATTATTATCGCACGTTGACAGCAAGAGCCTTCCCCGCCGATGAACAACACCCTAGAAGGCATGAATGAAGTAGATTATGACATGTACGGATACTGGAAGATCGAGAAGAACACCAACCTTGAAGCCAGCGAATACGGAGCGCAGATTGATCCTACAGGCTTACGAATCGTGCTTAATGATTATTGGGCGCGTTATCGTTTACCGTTGATAATCACAGAAAACGGACTCGGCACTGCAGATACTCTCACAGAGGACGGAAAAATTCACGACGATTACAGGATCGATTACATAAGCAAACACATTCAGGCAATAGGCGAAGCGATTCAGGACGGAGTCGAAATGATGGGATATTGCCCTTGGTCAGTGATTGACTTGCTAAGCTCTCATCAAGGCTTTAGAAAACGTTATGGCCTCGTGTATGTTAATCGCGACGATAAGAACTTGAAGGACCTAGCACGCATTCCCAAGGACAGTTTTTACTGGTACAAGAAAGTAATCAGAGCTAACGAGATCGGTTAAGAGCCGGTCTCTTTTTACATGAAGTGATAGCCGTATGCAAACGTCCTGAAAGCTTTTCCGTTACGTAATAATTTCCCGTTCACGATCGTATAAGCTCCGTTGCTTCTGTCAACCTTGCCGCCCATCCAATTTCCCTCAACGGTGTTCAACGAGTTGCCATTTCTGCCAACAACTATGACCCAGTGTGAAGGGTTTGCTAACACAATTACGTCCCCTTTACGAATCTGATTGATATTCTTGTATAATACTCCGTCGCGTGGGGAGTCTTTCCCGAAAACGTATTTCACGAAATCAGCCGCATATGCACAGCAACCTTTGCAATTATATGGTGAAAGTTTTGGTGTTTGTTTTCCTCCGTAAACAGCTCCGGGTCTCCAACGTGCGTCGCTCAAAAATTTGTTGCCCTTTTGTACGAAATTCGCATTTGCAGAATTAGACGTGCTAGTGGTCGTTGTTGCTGTTTTAGTCGTTGTTTT
>CAJOGG010000012.1 GCA_905234205.1 uncultured Synergistales bacterium
ATTTGCTTTAACCTAGCTATAGTATCTTGAAGAATACTATTTTGATCTTTTGTAACGTATTGGAAACGTTTTAATCTTGCCATGCTGAAATTTCCTCCTCTCTATTGATTTCCAAAATTAAATTCTGTTTAGCGCCATGCCCCTTAAATTTGTAATGTAGCTCAACTTTTACTCTAAACTCTTCAGGATAGGCAGTAATTTTTGAGTTGGCTGTATCGAGAATAATTCGCGGTTCCCAACGTTTAATAGCATCAAAAATTTCGACCCGAAGTAAAGCGCAAGTAATGTGATCAAGCGGTTCATGAATAAATTTGCGAATGTTAGAGCCGAATTCAGGAAGCATGACACGTTCACCTTTGTGAGTGCCTAAAATCTGAATAATATTGCCTTCAATGAGAGCAATGTCGGAGTCAACTCTAAATATTCCCTTTTGGCCAAGTTGTACGGGATAAGCAATGCCTTTGTAATTCATAAATTAGCCTCCCGCGAAAACGTTACTACTTCCCGATGCGACGCTTGAACCACAAGCGACAGGATCGCCGACTCTCCCGGCCCGCCTACCATTAACGAACACTGTAGAACTTCCAGACGCTAAAGAACTTCCGTGCGAACCATGTGGGACTTTTGGGTGTGTGCATGTGTGGACGCTCCAACCGTCGCCTTGCCTGTGCCATGGTTTACCATTAACAAAAACGTTAGGTGAACCTCCAGTGTTAGACCTTGGCGGGAAACATTCATGACCAGAACATGAATCGCCTAACCTTGTTGCTGCCGGCATCGTTGTAGTTCCTCTCGTACAAAACGCTCAATATAATTTTCCATCTTCCAGAGTTGGTTTAATGTTTCTCGTTGCTTATGGTCAATACGCTTCATGAGAAAGATCAATATAACTAGAATAGTAATTGCTAGCGCTAGGGTAGTCATTCTTCCACCTCGTCATAGAGCAATTCCCATAAAATTATTATTGGTGCGAATAGGACTAGACAAGCACCAGCAAACATAACCATAACGGAGGCCAGCCATAAAATAAACAGCATAAGTACAAATTCGATACAAGGTTTCATGATATTCTCCCTTAAATTTTGCCATAAAAAAAGCTCCCCGAAGGAGCCGTGGTTTGTCAGTGAATTGTGTGAATTATAGTGTGAAACTAAGTTTTGTTGCAAAAGTCTTCACGTGTCGGAAAATATACGTTAATGGGTTCGTTCTAGGTTTATGATAATTTCCATAATAATTCTTGTTTTGTCGTGCACTTCTCAATTCTTCATTGTAATTTGCTTGTAGATTGAGCCAAAATGTACGAGAAACACCTAGCGCACGTTCAAGACCTATAGCGGTATTCTTAGAGATATTTCGCTTTCCCTTGATAATAGAGTTCAAATAATGTTCAGATATACCTGCTTTTTGGGATAACTCACTACGTGTAATATTACGGTCGACTAAAATATCTGAAATTGTTTCTCCAGGATGAATTATTAAATCAGTGGATATACCAAGTTTTCTTCTCGCCATGATAGTCAACAACTCCTTCTATTATAATTTCTGAACAAATCATAACAGTATCATTTGTTGCATTTGGTTTTATGATTAATCTTACATTGGCATTTACGCGTAATGAATATTTACCAGTATCAGGCTTTTCTAATGGTTCTGGATGTCCTAACCCTAAAGCCAGAAAATCGCTAAACGTTTCTGCAGCTTTCAACCTGTCCATATGCTTTTTGATAGATCGTGTCCACTCCAACGAGAGTTTTCTCTGCATCAATTTATAATTGGTGAAATATTTCTCTACATTTTTGTTCTCATATACAATTTTCAAAATACTGTTATCTCTCTGTTTTTTGCAGAATTTATCATAATGAGTTGTATAAAGTCAATCATGGAGCCACTTTGTCAGTTTAGGTCAATTCTCCCTGCTGTCAACTTCATATTTCCAGCCGCATGGATTTCAACGTTACCGCCGCTCATTTTAACGTAACTACCATTCTTGTCGCGAATTTCTACAAAACCGCTTTTGTCATCAAGCCTGATATAATTTCCGTCCTTATCCTTGAGTTCTATAAATTCTTCGTTAGGTTTGTCGCAGAACACTGCATAATGCCCGCTGGTAGTCTTAAATTCCTTATAGTAATGTGCGTCTTCAGAGCCACCTACAACTTCGCTAGGAGTTTCATTTTGAGCTTGCCACACTCCTATCCATACGGGATAAGTTGTGTCTGGTTCACCGTCCTTATTCTGGAAGATTACCCACACGCCCGCGCCGTTCTCAGGGATTGCGAATGAGCACATTTCACTCATGCCACCATAAGGAAAGCAAGGCCAAGCCCATGGTAGATTGTCAACAGGTTGCTGACCGTAAGCAGCTTCTACACGTACTTTGAGACGTCCGATTTTTAGGGGGTCGTTATTATCTACCACCAATCCGCGCAATATTCCGCCAAATTCTGACATTAAGAAATCACCTTACCCGTTGCTAAATCTATTTTTGTTTTGTGTGGTGTGCTTGCACTTGCTTCTGAAGCAGTTTTTGACGAGCTCACAGACTTTTTCGGCGTGCCTTTAGCTTTCTTAGTGCCCGAGTGGTCATTCTTAGCGAGACTCAGTGAGCACGTATAGCCCGAGCTTGAAATTTGGTGTCGCACCTTCGTGATTCTCCAACTGCCTGAAAATTTCTTGCCAACGTTCTCAATAGTAACAGTCACTCTAGCTTTGAGATAAGGAAGTCCAATTGTCTCGGCTTCAGCTTCAATTGATTTCATGGCGCTAGTTTTGACTTTGCCTTTAGCCGAATGTCCAGCCATTCTTGATGACGTTGCGGGACTAGCTATAACTTTTCCGGCTTCATCGGCTCCTGTGCTTAATGGAGTTTCGCCTTCTGTGCTTTTCTCAGGGATCGACTTATCGCCTAACGAAATTTTAGCCATTATTTCTCACCTGCCATAACTGTTTCGCTAATGGATTTCTTAGTCAACGGATTAATACCAGAAGCTACCGTGCCACGCCCTGTGCCTTTGCCGCTCTCAGCTTTGCTCGTGATTCTGAATGAACGTAGATAGCCGTCCTTGTCTTCGCGATAAATAAATTTGTACACAGGTTCTTCGATTTTATTTGGCTTGAAGTAAAGTTTGTCGTCCATGACCCACACGGAGCACCCCGCGTCTTCGGCTAACTCTTTGAGAAATTTCAAATCATTCTTTGCGCCCTCGCTCAAGAAATCATAAAGAACGTCATCTTCAACTTCGATTACAGCGTCAAAACCGTGCTTGTCGGCAATATCTTTGACTATCTCGGAGACCTTCTTATCCTTCCAACATTTTCGCGAAGCTCTTCCAGTGAGTCTGTGGCGTTTATCGTAAGCTGTGAGCTCAATTCGAATAAAACCATCTTCACCGAACGTGTAATTAATCTCTTTGATAGTGCAAGTGCGGACCTCGGAGAGATTACCAATGTAACCCCAACGCACCCGAATTTCTTTGCCTTCCTGAAGCTGTGGGTGGTCTACAAAACTCATATCGCAATTTGTGATTGTGATCCGCAACTCGTCCATTTGTTTCTCGTCTTCTTCATAAGAGAAGCTCTCAATGTGGCTTGAAATGTCTTCAGGCAATTTCTTGCCGCCAATCTCAATGATAAATTGTGGAGCGTAAGTATTAATCATGACAACACCTGCATTTGGATTCGCTCATAAGTTGGGATTCTCAGAATTGTACCTGGCAGAATCTCCAAGGGGTTAAGAATATTGTTAAGTTCTGCGATAATCCACCATAACCGTACATCACGGTAATATCTATACGCGATTAAATCAATGCGATCTGAATCTGATACAACGTGAAATAAATCGCTCGCATCTTCTCGGAGCTTCAAAGGCTGTCGTGTTCCGTAAAAATCTCCGCCCTTGGGATCAACGTAATAGACTGACCAGTTATAACGGCTTGTTACGTCTAACTCACTCATGCACGGATATCCTCCTTGCCTCTGCTTTGGTCAATATACTCAACGAGTTCGATCTGAACTTCGGCGAATGTACAGTTAAGCTCTTTGTCAAAACGTTGCCTTGTAACATTACATGAATGCATTAGCCATTTCTCATCAGGCCAAGTATCACCGAACACTAGCAATAATTTTGCCGGAGCTTTCTTCATTCTGTTGCCTTCATATTCAGGGTAGAGCCAGGACTGCAACAACTTAATAGCACTCGGGACATCATCAGTGGCTCCTCTATGAAGATATAGAGTGAATGAAACTGTCCTTGCGCCACCGTTTGAAAATTGTAAGCGTGGGTGACTCATGCCAGGAATTTGTACTTCAGCAATCTCGACTTCTTTTTCATCTTGGAAGCTATCAGGGTTAATGTCAAAGATAATTCTTGATGCGTCTTCAGTGTCAACTAATGCGCCTAAGTTCTCCGTGTAATTTTCTCTTGGCATTAATCACCACCGCCTTCCCTGATTGTTTGAGACGTTGTATAACGAGCCACGGCTTGCCCGAATTGGTAGCCGTCCATTGTAAGCGTCACATTTTGCGGTTTCACATCAACTTTCACATCGTTGTCAACCTTGACTAATTGCTCTTTGTTTTGCCGAATAGCCTGCACTGTAGCATTTCCATTAACGTTAGCTTGATTCTGCGTGTGCTGAATTAACGGCTGCGTAGCGGGTTGACTATTAGCAGGAGGTTGCGCGGGCTTAGGCGGTATTAAATTTCTAAATCGCGGGTCGCTCATCATGTAGGAGTTTGCCATTCCACGCAAAGAATTATCTTTCTCTTCGGTAACTTCAACAATTGGCGCTGGTATCTCAATATTCTGCAATGCCTTAACGACTGCTTCACCGGTTTCAGGATTAACAATCTGGACTTGCGGCTGAGTCACAACCGGTGCTTGAGGAATTAACTGTAATTCTTGAGTATTGTTACGTTCTATGATTTTCTCAGAAGCATTGTTTATTGTGTTATTGTTCGTAAATTCCTTCACGCGGTCATTCGTGATTGTAGGGCCGGGTATCATTCGCTGTTCGATAATTTTCTCCACATTGTTGTTTGTTACGGTATTCATAGTATTAGATTGGACTTGTGGAATTAATTCTTGAGTGTGCTCAATGAGTTTCTCATTATTAATTGTGTTGTTTATGATATTCCCTGCATCTTTTTCGATACGTTCGACAAGATTATTATTGGTTATTGTGTTAGTCGGACCAGGTATTAATTGCTGCTCAATGACTCTTTCCACAGTGTTGTTCGTTACAGCAGTTTGTAACGCTAGACTCTTTGAAGCTGTCACTTGCCTTTGCCATAATGGTTCAGGAGTAGCTTGTGCAATAACTTCACGAGTGCTAGGTGGCATTAATTGCTGAATAACAGGTGGCTGTGGCACTAATTGTAATTCTTGAGTATTGTTGCGCTCAATAATTTTTTCTGAGGCATTGTTATTAGTTATAGTGTTAGTTCTCGCAATTTTCTCCACGCGCTCTGTTACCGTGTTATTGATCGTATTTGTAGGTATGGGAGTGCTTGGTGCTCTCATATAACTTGGCAACATATTTGTCGGAGCATTTTGTTGGACCGGCGGAGGTGTTGGAGCTTTCATGTAACTTGGTGTTAAATCGAGAGAGCCTTGCTTTGTGATAATTTCCTGCTTTCCCGCTTCAACTTCTTCCGGCGTGGGGGCCTTCCATGATTTGAACGGATTAAGACTCGAAATCCAATCGCTAAAACTATTCCATATGCCCTTAACTTTTTCTGCCGCACTGTTTGCCCAATCACCTAGATTGGCGAAAATATTTGGCAATGATATATTATTGAACCACCCTGTAAAACTATTCCAGCCAGCTTTCACACCATCTATTGCTGCTGAAGCTAACCCACCTAACGGAGAAAAAATGTCTGCTAATGTCCAAGAGTTCCACCAATCTGCGAAGCCTTGACCGACTGCCTTCGCACCATCAATAAAGCCGCCCCAATTTCCCGTAAGTAAATTAATCAGCCACTTGAACGGAGCGAGAATGAGATTCACAAGTCCTTTAACGAAGGAGACGAAACCATTCAGCAGAAATTTTATGCCACCAACTAACCCTTCCCAACTGTTGCTAAGTAAATTGACCAGCCAAAGAAATGGAGTTGCTATTAAATTCACAACGCCCTTGATGAAATCAACAAATCCACCAAAAATAGACTTCACGCCGCCCGAGAATTTCTCCCAGTCACCTGTAAGTATTCCGATAACGGTGTTGCAGATGCCCTTAATAACCTCGAACGCGCCAGAGAAAATATTAACTATCTTTGAAATGATAGCATTCACAAAATCTCTGAACCCTTCGAAGCGCGTATATAAATAGGTAAAGAGTGCTACAGCCGCAACGATAACAGCAACGATCGGGTTGGCAGTAATTAAACTCAACGCTGACGAAATACCACCGATTATTGACTTCGCCATACCCAAGGCCTTAAAAGCTCCGAACAAAGCTATCACGTACGGGATAACTTCACCGATAGCTTTACCAAGATTCGTCCAGCTATCAACTTGAGTATCAGAAATTGGCTTGAAGAGTCCGAGCATGTTTAGAAGAGTTTTACCACCCTCAATTAATGGGTTGAAGAAGTCAGCTATAGTTGCAGCAAGTCCCTTAATTTTGTTAATGCCTTCCATGAAGCCCTCAACAAAACCTTCTGAAGAACACCATACCCATCATCACAGCAAAGTCAAAAATCCCTGTCTTTTGCAACTGTTCGACTATTGCGTCGTCGACTTCAGCGATGCCATCTTTGCTAGCACTGACTGCAAATTTAAATCCGTTCGTGATAGCGCTAACCATATCGCGAATACCCATGAAGTTTTTGCGCCATGCAAAATATAGAGCGCCAGCAGCAACTATCAAAAGTTTTATTGGCGTGCTAAGCCCGGTGAACGCTTTCCAAATAGACTTTGCAACATTTGTAGTATTGCCTTTGAGCATTGAGAAACCTTTGGTAACAGAATTGAGCGGGTGCTTAAAAACTGTGGCTAAAAATTTCCCCGTAGACGTTAAATCGGTTCGCATTGAGCCAAAATATTTTAGTGCTGCTATTCTCAACATAGGCCAGACCTTCACAAAACCTGCCACTGTTTTCATAGCTCCGATGTATGTTAATGTTACAGCGAGCAAGCCTGTAATAGCACCAGTAAGACCGATAACAGCCTTGGTCAATATCGGATGTGCTTCGATTAGTTTCGTGAGCCAGCCTTTGAAAGCAGCAAATTTCAGAGTTGCCCACGTGAATATAGGCAATAAATGATTACCAATGGCAATTCGCAAGCCTTCAGATGCACTATCAAGTTGAAGCATAGCCCCTTTAGCAGTGGCATTCATTTGATCGGCCATTTCTTTCGAGGCTCCAGACGCTCCGTATATATTCTCTGTGAGTTCTGCTAGGCTACCATTCGCAACACTATCCATAATTGCGAGCATGCCGCCGCCAGCAACAGAGCCGAAAATCTTGTTCAGAATGCCGACTTTATCACCTGCGCCCATATTCTTAGTTTTCTCAGCTAAGTCTTTCATGAGTTCGGGCAATGGTCGTAAATCGCCCGTAGAAGTTTTTGCTTTGACGCCTAATTCCTCAAGTGCCTGGGCTGTTCGTGTAGGTTCTTCAGACAATCTCGAGAAAGCAGCTTTTAGAGCATTACCTGCTTGTGTACCCTTAATGCCAGCATTAGCCATAACGCCTAACATAGCATTAGTTTGCTCAATATCAACTCCTACAGCCTTTGCATACGGAGCGACATATTTTAAGGACTCACCTAGCAGAGCAATACTTGTATTACTTGCGGCACTGGTTTTTGCTAAAACATCAGCAACTCTTCCAGCAGTACTAGCTTCCATACCGAACCCACGAATAGCACTCGAAGCAATATCGGCAGCTTGTCCTAATTCCATTCCTTCAGCCGCCGCCATACTAAGAAGTCCAGGCATAGCTGCAATAATTTCATTATTTTCTGCAAGAGGGCCGTTAGCTTGAAACCCTGCACGAGCTAGACTTTCTTGTGCTGATGCAACTTGTGAAGCTGAAAATAGAGTGGTGGCTCCTAGTTCTTTTGCTTGATTTGTTAAGGCTTCGAATATTTCACCGGTTGATCCTGAAACAGCCCCGACTCTTGCCATAGCTTGTTCAAAATCCATAGCTGTGTTTAAGCTCGGAGCAAATATGTTATTGAAGCCCTGAAAAATTTTCATGCCCCCGACAAGTGATGCGATGCCGCCCAACATTTCTTTAGCCCCTGCATCAAAATTAGCTAACATTTCTTTGCTAGCACCACTGAATGAAGCTAACTGTTGTTGAATTTTTTCGAGCCCAGCTGAGACGTTATCTTGCAAGCTCAAGACAATGCCAAGCCCCATAGCGCCCATTGCGTCCATTAGTAATCACCTCACTTTCTCTGATTGTTTGCAGCTTTGATTCGTTTATTCTCTTCCTCTATATATATCTTCAATCGGTGAACGTACCAGCGAAGAGAAGTGACCGGCATGTTCATTAATTCTTCATAGCCCCAGTGTAATTCGTGAGCTAAGAAGAATACTTGCTCATCTATAGGCCAATATTGCCCAGACTCGTCAAAGGCGTAAAAAAATCCGCGATTTGATATAACATAACTTCATTCTCAGAATCGCATTCGTAACACTCAATCTTAATCCGCGGATCTAAACCACCTTTGAGTCCTGCGTAAGTAGCTCTGATTTTTGCTAAATCACGAACAGGCAACTTCAAAAACTCTTTGTATTCTGGTGCCTTATCATTGAATTTCTTGCAAACAGCCATAGCTAAATGGATTGTGTCAATATCTTTAATAGACGCTAACCACTGTTCAGAATGCCCCGTCATATAGTCAATCTCTGCGACGCCTTCACGAGTTTTTATAGCTATAGGCGTATCGGTCTGGTATGAATCAACTTTTAGCTCTCCAGAATCTAACATTTCACGTAAATTCATATGATAGCCGGAAGTCTTATGACATTTAGGACACTCGAAGTTAAAATCCATTTCATCACCATAACTCTGCATTCTTATCTGGAGTAACAAATAGTTACGGTCGCCCGTTCTCATGTCTAATAAGGCACTGATTAATTCTCCCTGATTGTCATATTTCTTGCCGTCAATGCTGACAATTGCTTTTGACATGAATTTATTAATCCATTGCCCTGACTTAATATCAGATTTATTAGTGAGAATGCGTTCAGCGTCTGCTGTTAATTCTTGAATCTCACACTCAATGCCGGAAGGTAAAATAATTTTCTCTGTGTCGATCATGTTATCTCACCTTTGTAACAAGAACGTCGCCCACCGTAAGCGTAAGAGTCTCGACCATGTGCTCTGAGCTTGTGCCTTCGCCATCGCTCCATGAAATTTGAGATACGAAGCATTCATACAAAGTCCATTTCTGTGTAACGCGTCCCATTCGGTCAACATGACTAACAACGACTGTCCTACGATAATCCGCAGGTAATCCCTGATTGCCTGTTGCTGTATTAACTTCAGACGTTAACCAGTTCCACGCAGCCATGTCGCCATTGTCAGCAAACATGCCTTTCTCAAGCGTACAATCGCCAATAGTTTTGCGGCCCGCGAATTTCTCGTCACGTATGCTTCCGCCCGAAGCAAATGTATCAACTTCTGTAGAAACTTCAGGTAAAGTAACTTTTTGGAAGACAGCTGCATCAAAGCCATCAACAGTTATAGTCCACTGCCAACCTTGGCGAGGGTGTCCAGGAAATTTAGGTTTTAGTCCCATATTAATTCACACTCCCTTATGCAGCACCGACAACTTCAGTCAATGCTTCTTCGAAATCAGCGTCAAGTCTTGTAATCGCAACATCAACCATGACCCACTTAATACCCACAACTGGTTTGATAAAAATTTGACATTTGAACTCTCCGCGCTGAATTGATTCTGTAGTATTAAGTTTTGCGTCGTCTATAGTGTCAGCGTCTTGATCGCAGAAAATTCTGTAATCGTAGAACCACCTAGCGCTTTGCCATTCTCTGAACTTAGGCTCTATTCCGTTATAAAATTGTTTCCAAGTTATAGGATCATTTGGCTGATGAATATAAGCTCGACCATATGCTGCAACAGTTTTCTTTATGACGATCAACATTCTGCGAACGTTGACTTCACGTAATAAACTAGCCTGCCTCTGTAAGGTTTGAGCTCCCCATACTACTGACCCTGTATCCTCAAACATGCACACGGGGTTAATTTGATTCTCGCAAATGTAATTCCCGTCTCCGAGTCTCCCACGGCTTCCGACGTTTACATCAACACCAAAAGCGTTAAGGATTCGGCCACGCCTCGAACCTGCAGGAACATAACTTTCATTAGCCATATAATCATTCACGGCCATAACTCCTAACACATCACCAACAGGAGATATAAAGCGCTCTTTCTGCGTTGATACGTCATAGATTTTGAGCTTCGGATAATACATGGCGCCATAATTGCTGACAAAAGCAGCGTGATTGTAAGCACCTTTGCCCAACCTAAAATCGACAGCTTCTTGTGGGGTGAGATTAAACGGAGTCTCCGTAATGAAGAGTAAATCGCCGCGAGTCTCACAGTAAGCAAGCCCAGCAGAAATTACGGCCGGTGAGGACACACCTGGAACAGCTAACTGAATCGCGTCAGTAATATCATCAAAGACATGAAGCCCCGTCGAATTTGTGGCAGAGCCGATATAGTCAGCGTCAACCATAGCACCACCATCATTGCCACCCGTTAATGAGTAAGTACCTGTTGCTGGACGTGCTGTTGCCTTGTTGGTTAATGTGCTCAAATCTGCGCATGTTATATAAGAACTCTTAATAGTCTCAACATAACTTTCACTTGAGCTATCCATTGATAAATCTTCGAAGCTCTCAACTTCTTCATCGCCATCGTAAACAGTTATGTCAAATAATTTAGTAGAGTCTAAATCACTGTCGGCAATAACAACCTTCAAAGCGTCTCCCCAAACACCTTGCGAACTAGCGCTAACCTTGAGAGTATTTGCGGGAGTTTCTTGGCGATCCTTGAGAGTCGCAGAAGCACTCACAGCTGTTAGTGTTGACTTGTCAGTTATATCTGCGTAGTGAGCTGCCCTGGATACCCATAACACTGCCCCATAACTTAAAGCTCTCTTGGCTAACAGTGGGAAATCTGACGCGCTAATTTCGCCGCCGAAGGTTCGCTCAAACTGTAATTCAGAGCTAATAAGCTGCGGAGTACCTATAGGTCCTTTCTCTGTGGGACCAATTGCGCAAGAAATGCCCTTCAATATAGTGTCAACATATTGCGATAAGTCGGTCTCTGTAACAATTTCACGCGGTAAACCTGCTCCCATTACTCTTCTCCCTCCTGCTCGTTACTGGGGACAATTAATAAATGACCCTTATGTTCAGCAAGCATCATAGCCTGACTAATTTGTTCTTGATTAACAATGGCTTTACCCCGTGTTCCAAGATATAGGCTTTCACCATTTGCCATTGGATAATCACGAGGGCCATCGCATAAATTTTTCACTAAACATTCATTCATGTTGTATTTTCACCTCTGTATTAATCTCTGTGATTAATGAGTATTCTTCTCGGATATTGCTATAAATTTCAACGTCGTACACAATAATTTCCCCTTTGCATTGGAAGACTTGCGAAACATTAGGAAACACGTCAGAGCTAGCCATGAGATTCCAAGCCCAGGTATATACGCGTTCACGGTCAGCATTTTTAGCGGTGAGTGTTATGTGAGATTGATTGAGCCTGCTAAATTTCTCTATGAGCTCCAACAAACCTAAGTTACTCTCACAAGCAACACTGACATCAAAGCGCAAGTCATACCAACGTGGCGGAATTTCTCTGGCTGCAACGCCAGCTTCATAATCAATAGCTGTGATTCGTTCAGGGTCTCGCATTAACCGTTTTTTCTCCGTGAGACTTGGACCAGTTAATACGATTGCTGGTAACGTAGAAATTTCTGTTATGGCTCCAGCGCTTAAAGTTGTGTTCTGCTCAATATTTTCGCGTAAAAGTGTTATGAGTGCTCGTATGGTCTCAACAATCAAAGTCTGTTCCTCATTCTCAGACAACGCGGACAAAGAATAAAATCTTTATTACTTCCATGTCCCCACCCTGCAGGAAGTGTGTAGTTAGTATCGTTATATCGTCCTGATACAGGTTTTGCTTTGTCTTGAGCACCGCATAAATCACGGACTGCTACATAAATTTGCTTTATCATATTGCAAACGCCTCCTGTATAGCCTGAGCGTAAATCTCTCTGACTTTGTTTTGAAATTCATCGTTATATAGAACTGGCCGAATGTATGGACGTGCCGGAATGTTTATGTATTGGGTAGTCGTTTTCAAGTGAATGCCTTGATGGTGGAGATACGCTCTCATTTTTGGAGTCACTGGAATCGTACAGCCAAACTCATGTACAGCCGCGATATTGACTTCCTTGCCTTTCTTGACTCCCACAAAAACGCTTTTGGCATTATCAAATACCTGATAAGTAACGCTTCCAACTAAATCGCCGTGATCAATTAATGGTTTACTCGATCTTTTACGCTCGATTGTAAATTGGCTTAATGGAGCAAAGGTTTTACCACCTGGTGCACCGCTAATAATACCTTTCTTGACTTGGCTAGCTCCATAATTACCAACCCTGGCCGCACTTTTAGTTAGTGCAGCTCTCAACTTTGCAGGATTCAAAATATTGCTTACCTTGCTCCAATCTCCGGTCAATTCGCTCAACGCGTCCGCCTCCTTGTGAAGTAGACGTGTACGTGCCAAAATCTGCCGTAATAATGAGCTGCGGGTCTAATCTCCGTGATAATTAAGCGTGAACTATCTTCGAGCTCTAGCTCGTCAGCAACAGTGCCGCCCGATAAATCCCAGTCCTTAGCATAAAAAACTATATGGCCATCATTGGCAGGATCATTGCCATCAGGAACTGCTATTAGCTTCTTGAAAGTGTCATACTTAACCTGGCCTTTGAGAATAATTGGTTCAGACCATTCTATTTTTCCAGTGGGGCCCAAGAATTCGTCCTGTTCAGTCTCAAGCCTATGATGCAAAATAACTTTGACGGGGTGAATTACTTTTGGAAACATTAACACACCGCCATTCTGAAATGTGATCGAATATAAAATTTCAACACGTCGTCAATTTCTCTATCGCCTGTAATAACGCTGCTTGCATCAACATTTGCGAGTGAATAGCTATGCCCATCAGTTGTTTCTGAAGTAATTAAGCCTTTCACAGCTAATTCATCTTGAGCTGCAGCATCGCTTAACGATGGGAAATAATACATAGCCAACTTTACCGCAATACGCTTTATCGGAGCAGGCGTTACTTCATAGCCCCATGTGCCCGAAATTTTAATATTCTGAATCCCTTTAGGCCATTTGGCTTCACGATAGAGTTTAGGATAATTAGCGTTATGATAAATTACAAAATCTGTAATAACTTCATCATTACACAGAATTTCGCTTGCCTCAATTAATGGATAAGGAAGCGGGAAATTTTGACCGCCTCGTCCATCAAATGTCAATAATAATTCTCTTTGCTCAAAGAATTGTCCTGTGATTCTGTCGATGAAATCGCAAGATAACCCTACAAGCTCCGATAATTTTTCGTCAGTGTCGTCTAATCCTTCGTTGCGCAAGTCCTCAACACTGCAATAACTCATTTTCGCTCAAAGAGTCCAGTAGCTAAAAATCTATCAGCTCTAGTGGAGTCAATCTCAAATACTTCACCATTCTTAGCGGTAATACCGTCAATATTAACACTTCCGCCTCCTGTAAGAACGATTGAGACTTTCTCTTTTTTAGGCTTCTGCGGTTTTTGCTCTGGCGGCGCTACGACAACTTCATCAGCCATTGCTAAAAGTCATACCCGATAACGAGCGCGTCGTCCCAAACGATTTTGCCCGGGTCAATTCTCATATACATAGTATATTCAGTCTGATCCTTGCGCTGATTAAACTGTGAGTATACTTTCATAGAGCGCTGAACACCCGACACAAGGTTAAGCCTGTTAGTGAGAATGATTACGTCGTCAGGAATGTATTCTACAGGGAAAATTTTTATCCCCAAGAAATCCTGTAACTTTCCAGTCGTAAGTGTGGAGTCGCCTAAGGCTGTGACTCTATTAGCCAAACTCAATATGTAGGCATCTGCGACGCTTGACGAGCAATAAAATCTCATATTCTTTCTATCGCGCTTGAACTGATTTGGCATCATTGCAAGCATACCAGGAAAAATCACGTCTTTGTAGTCAGTCTTATTCTTAATGGAATATTTATGGGCGGCGGTGCTAGCTTTAGCTTGTTTGATAATACCATCGCCAATCGTCAAGAAACTTGCGTCTGTACCTGCGGCAGCAGTGTCACCATTAAACATAAGATCGGCTACATCATTACCAAACTGTTGAGCCAATTCACGGGCTATTCTATCTGCTGCACTCTGACCTTCGATATTATCCTCAAGAAATTCTGAAGTAATATCAGCGGATAATCTCACTTTTACGCTGCGTAATTCCTTGCGATTGATCGTAACACCTGCAAGTTCACTAGGTGCTGCGGCCTCGGTAGCTTTTCTGATTAACCTGCTTCCGATTAGTAAGAAGTCAAGTTGCTTTTCGGGGGCTACCATTGATTCGAGGCGGGTATCCTTCAAAATCTCGGTGTTATCTACCATGTAACTGATAAACTTCTTAGCCTGTTCGGGACTAAGCATTCCGCCAGTACCTAATGTTGTGCCTGATGTGATGGCGTCCTTTATCATTGCTCTATTACTGCTCATTCGTATCACTCTCCATTAAAATATGTTGCCCCAAAAATTGTCGCCTGATTTTTCAACGGCCGAATCTTCAAGGAGTTTGTTTGACATACCGCGCGCTTTCTCAACTTTTTCAAGACGTTCGGTTAATGGTTTTACAGCTTCACTAACAGCGTTCTTGATTATGTCTTCAGCGGGTGGCTCCGATTTTTCGGGCTTCTCTAATTTCTCAATGCGTTCAGCAAACGGTTTAATTGCTTCAGCTACAGCCTTGGTAACTTCTTCTTTGGTCACAGTTTCTTCCTCCTGTTCATTTTCTTGTACGTCACTTAAAATTTCATCAATTAAAATTTTCATATCCTTCAACTTCGATAACCTAGCGCTAGAAATTTTGCGTCCAGACTTCTCGACGGGTTTATTATTGCCTAACAAAATGGTGATGGATAAATCCCTAAAATCGTCAATAGCTGCCATAATTTTTGCGGGGTCAGTTTCAGGTGTTTGCGGTTCATCTTTCCAGCGTGACAATCCTAAAACCTTCATTAACGCCTCAAAAGCCTCAAAAAGTTTTTTGCCATTCTCATTGGCATTGACAATATCAGCAACCGCCCCTTTCTCGACTTTCTCGCCTGTGAAGAAATTCTTCACAAGTGTAAAGAATCCATGTTCATCTTTAGAAATGGCTTCCGGATTTACCTGCTGCCCTTCATCCTCGGCGCTCTTGAAAATCTTAAACTTCTCGCCATTCGCTGCTTTAGCTACTAGGCTAATTGTATTCACTTCAGAGTTCTGCAACTCGCCAGGTCTTGTAGGTTTGCTCATTTGTTCTCCTCCTTATCTGGAATTAAAGTAGCTGTGCCCTCAATTGAGAATCCTGTGAGTGTTCCATTTTCTACTTGCTTCCAGATCTCAATGTCAGGCACGTGTACACCAACTACCCATGAACCCTCAATAAAATCAGGGTCTCCTTTGCGCACGATAAAACTTTCGACAACGTAGCCTTTATTGTTATTACCGTCATGATTTTTGCTAATGTGTGAAGTCCTGGCCTTGCCAAGAAAATCATGAGCCATCTTCTCAATAGTCTCCGCGGTCATGAAATTACCGTCAGAATCTCTTACGTTAGGCTTATAAACTTCGCCGTAAACTATTTGCTGCTTAGCGTCAGACTTCTTAAACTCAACTATCGTTTCTGTATTAACTTGCATGATTATCACTTCTTTCTTGCTTGTCATATTCGAGAACTGTATATCCTAAACTTTTCATCATGTCCCACTCGCATACATAAAATTCTGCTTGCCCTTTCTTACTTGGCGATGTCTTCATTTTTATCGCGTAACCACGTTCTATAAATTCCAGAATGTCAATAGTTTTAGCTATTGCAAGTCCAGAAATTTGGTTGTCCTCAATATAAATTTGCATTGTATATATTGGGATAAGGGCATTCACAGCTATGGCAACTTTTCGTTTCTCATATTCAGTTTTGGCTCCAGAGTCTCGCTTGCTTCTAATAGAAAATGTCCTGTAGTTATGGTCATATTGGACGCGACTGGCCAAACCGAATGCAAGGCTTGATTTTGGGGAACATAACAAATAATCTATTCCACAATTTATATCTAATATGCGGCAGATTTCGTCATCTTTACCTTCGATCGCTACAATCTTCCAGCCAGGCAAAAGACTTTCAATAATACTTTTAGCCTTATCTACCCATGACATACTAACGTGCATATCGTTACTAACAAAAGCTTCATTCATAAATTCTTACGCCTCGCGTTCCTGCTATCGTTGCATTCTCAGGACTGATTTCAAAACCATAGCCTTTACGCCCCAGTTTTGAAGCAGCAAGTAAAAATGTTCCGGTGCAAGAGAACGGATCAAAAACAATATCGCCTTGGTGAGTGCTGTGTCGTATAAAACGTTCCGCAATCTCCATTGGCTTCTGCCATGCATGATAGCGATCTCCAATTCTGCCATCAGGAGCATTTATTTCTTGGACTGCCCACTGTTCATTCGTTAGGGGACAATTTAACGCAGAAGCATTTACACCACGAAAATATAAGCATACCTGGTAATTCTGTTTGTATCTATTTTTAGGATTATTACCCAACGTATTTTTGTAAGTCAAGATTAACACTTGTACTAACTCTATATGATCAGGGAGTTTGACGTTCAAGTATGCTCTCAATTCTTCAGGATAAGCACCAATAAAGACATACGCGCTCCCAGTAGATTTAACGTGGTATAAAGCATTTGGTAACCATAAAGCAGCGAACTCGTCAATATTTTCAACGTCCGTGGAATATGGTGGATCGGTTAAGAGTAAGTCATAAGGCTCTTTAGGTATATAACCAATACCATCTCCAATATAAAGTTCAGGGATAAATTCAACGTTGCTTTGTTGTTTTGCAATATCTGCCTTGGCATTCTCTATTTGCTGAGCTTTCTTCTGCGCTTTTATCATATTCAAAACTGCTGAACGTGAAACAATATCATCATTTGCCCGTGCTTCAGCCTTAGCTTGCTCTACTATTTCGGGGTGAGAAGCTAATTGCTGAAATCTTGAAACCTGCCGTTGTGAAAATCCTGACTGCTCTATAACGTCCGATTTTGTCGGAGTATCGAAATTTTGGACACCGCTGTCTAAAATTTTTACTGGCCTACCAGACCCTTTTGGCACGTCCCGCATCAGCTCACCGATCCGCACCTCTGCGTCAAGCACTGCCTCCGAAATTGATTGAGCTTCTCTCAATTTCTGCTCACGTACTGCTTGCGCTAAACCAACCTTGTCAATCGCACGAATCTCAGCTCGTACTGCTACAAGTTTTTCACGGCCAACAAGCACAAACTTACTCAAATCTTCAATCTTAGTGGGTAATTCATATTCTGTTCTTACTGCTAAATCATTCATCTTATTTCATTACTTTCTCTACTCCATAAAAAACAACATAGGCGGAGTAGTTACCTATGTTGTATTATTTGCCAGCAGTGAGACTTGAACTCACACGTTCGCGATTTGCTCTACCGTTAAGCTACGCTGACATATATTTTTGTACTGCTTCATCAACTTTATCAGGATCAATTTCTATAGTGATAGGCTTGTTCAACACTTGACGATATTTCATTGCTTGATACTCCAACATTTGCTTTCTTTGCTGAACATCTGGTACAGCAATCACAAAGCCTATGTCAAAATTCTGAAGTCTATCCAACAATTCAACTTCTTGTGCCCTAAGATACGGACGAATAGGTTCGCTTTCAGGAATATTATGTGCTTTTCTATACTGTTTGGCTGTCATACCCAACACTATTCTATTGAGCATATCCATTTCATTGCTATAGTGGTAAAACTTCGGCTCTTCATGCATGCTCTTTATAGCTGCTGTGAGTTGCGGGTGCTGTTCTCGAAGACTTTGCAAATAACGAATCTGATCTTCCATTTCGTTAAACCGCTTTATATAAAGCTCCTTGAATTGCATTGCCTTGGAACCTGTGTATCCCATAACCAAAACAGTAAAACCATCACGTGTCAAACGATAACAAGGCAGTTTTCTTCCAGTCGAATCTTTGTAAACATCCTTTCGGAAATGCGTTTTTACAAATTCATTACTCAAACCAGATTTGGTGTCAGTGAGTTTGGCTATATCACGTAAAACATGAAAATGTTCTTTTCCGAAAATCTCCGCCACAAACCTGCTATCAACCATAGCTTCATACTTTGAACTCACAAATATCCCGTAATCATTCATTGGAACTAATTCTTTCATCGTCTACTCCTTATAAGAAAAGAGCCCCGCGTTATTCACGAGGCAAAGCCTGAGTTTTAGAAAAGATAAAATCGGCCGGAGGCAGGCTTCGAACCTACAACCGCGATGGAACATCGCGCTCTATCCAGTTGAGCTACTCCGACATGTTATTCGAGGCACTCTATCACCTAGCGAATATAGAAATGTATAATGGGACAAAATTTATATAGGAGGAATTAAGTTATCATGGTGGACAAGAATCAGCAAACGCAAATCAGGAAAGATGAAAATCCTTCTCATTACAAGCGACCACCAGAAGCAATACGCCCTACATTACCAGAGACGCAACAGAGTAATTCTAACAACTAATCCTTGCGTTGTACTCACGAGATAATATCTGATCAATTCTCTTGTTTTCTTCAGGAGTTGTTTCTATAAACTCTATAACGACTCCTGAAACATGATTAATCCAGCAACATCTAGGACAGTTATTCAAGAATGTTTGAAGCTCTTCCGTCATGAAACGCATGGCGCACAATTCAAGATTAGCCAACTCAATTTCTTTCTCCGTTTCGGAGTACCCCATCCAATGCCCTATTAACGGAGTACAATTGCCATTATTGTATGTCTCTAGTTTATAAACTCTCACCAAGAATGGCTCATTACCTGCAGACTTTATTCTATCGACCGTCGCTCTTAAGGAACTTTCACAAGCTTCTTGAGTATACCGTTCTAACATTTTCGCTCCACCACGCACAAATAAACTTGTGAAATGAAAACAATATTTCTTCTCCCTGAATATAGCAAGCAACATGCCACTTAACATACTTAAGAAACACAGTACAGTATATGAAGTCCAGAATGAAAATCCTTTACCTAATGATGATAATTCTTGGGGTGAAACATATTTGGCTAACATTGAGAAAATTTCTGACTTTGCGCTTAATACTATGAATCCCCAATGAAACAAATGTAATAAACCAACACTAAAGAGACCGAACAATAACGCTATGGCAATCTGAGTGCTCTCGCCCCTTTTATCGATGTCCTCTTGGACAATTCGCTTAAACACAAATAGACCAAGAAATCCTGGCAACAACCATATAATTAATTCAGGAAAGTTTAGACTCATTCTAATACCACTATTCCTCGCAACAAGTTAATGACAACACAACTCCTCAATGCCAAATGGTGCGAATACTATTGGCATTTCTCTTTTCTCAATTAATCCTTCATTACGCATCTCACTTATTAACCTTTCCACTGCTCAACGATTTTATTATTGTCACAAAATATTTTGGCCAGTGCTTTAGCTGATACCGTATATGTTCAAATAAAAATTCACTCTGTCTTTACTAATATCTTCCTTAGGTTGAAATTTTATATTATTATCATCCGTCATCGTCGGCAAATGTCCGTTCCAATATATACTATCAGAAATACCATCAGGATATGCTTCACAGCTACGATTTTCATCAATAAAATACTTACACAATTTACATAACGGCATACATCGACTCATAAAATCACCTCTTACGATTTTTTGCGATTATATCAAAAACTATTCTTGACAATTCGCGAGGTCTAGAATTATTTCTATATTCATTCCACGCTTCAGCAATAAATTCTGCAACAGATTCACTAGCATATTCAGATAATCCTTCTTTTATTGCATTTCTATCTAAGCTGGAAAAAAGTTTATGAATATCATCGCTGTCTCGAATAATGATCCATTCCCACCACGAGACAAAGCATAGTTTATAGTAGGGTTCACCCTACTTAAGCTATTTACGTTTGTTTAGCCATTCCTGTAATTCATCAGGCGTAACAGTCACTGCCGCAGATTCTAATTCCATATTAGGGATAATATTAATAAGTTTTTCACCTGTATGTAGCGTAAAATTATCTAACATATCTTCAGTAGAGGAAAATTCTTGATAACTTTTATCATTGTTATACTCATATGTAATTATAGTGTCATAATTTAAGAAACTATATCTGTGTCCCTTGTACGAACATTCAACTTCGATACCTACTTCAAAGTAATACAAAAATTCTTCTAATGTCATATATTCTCTTGTATCGTTTCGATCTTTCTTCATTTCACTAGAATTCCCATTTAATCCTAAAACTTCAATCATTATCTTAATTTCCTCTTCTGTCATTTTTCTAGGAATGCCACGTCGTTTACCTACAAAATCATGCGCGTGTGGTCCCATAGGATGTGCTTTCGATGAACCGTGATCCGAAAAATCTAAATCGAGTTTTGCATTCCCTTTATCATCAAAGAAACGACGTTCTATAACGTTACCGTTAGCACCAAGTTTATCATACTTCCAATTAGGGAGACCAATGATGGGTATCTTATGAGCATCTGTCACCATACGTTTGGACACAGCGTCATAACTTATAATATTCTTTACATCTAAATCTGGGAAATTATATTCTACTATTGGCGAATAATGTTCTGTACTAATAAGTACACACCGGCACCTACCATGAAACGGCGGCAAACTCATTCCCGTTGCCTCTAAATCCTGATTACTCACTTCTGTTGCTGGTTCCGTCTGCCAGGGCATTGCAGCCTTGAACTCTTCAGGGTCTTCAATTGCCAATACACTATTGATTTTCTCGCGCGCCTTCGTTACGCTGAACACTCGCCCGTGCATATTGTCGCAGATCGGACACATTCGCTCATCTTGCATTGCCAAAATCTCATATTCAACAATTCCAGCTTCTTCCATTCCAGCAACGCACCCGAATGAACGTGAACGGACTAACGCTGCACTCGAGACTACGTCCCAATATTTATAGCCGCCAACTTCACCGCCTAATGCAGTCTCAAGCTCTGCGGCCAACTCCTTACGCCCTAAGCCGTCCTCAATAGCTGTACTTGTGAGCTCCGCTATCCTTGGTCCACTATGACTGCCGTAATGTTCACCAAGCCAATAGCAATTATGCGAATCTGGCAACGTGAAATGTGCGTCCGCCTTAAATTCACTCTTGGCTTTCTCGTAAGTCTGCCTGATATATTTCTGCACATTCTGGCGAACCTTCGGAGAGCTTCTAAACGCTGGACCCAATGCTGAAGATAAACCTGAAGTAATTATGTCAACGGCGTCCTTTGAAATTGTTGCAGGAAGACTCTTAAATAAATCTGCCACAGCTTTCTCGTAACTTTCTCGCCATAATCTTATGAGTTCAGCCGCTAACTTACGCTCAAGCCTCAAATATTCGTCGGCCTTATCTTTAGCTATCGGTAGCGACGTCAATATCCCGTACAAGCGCAAATACGCTTCATGCCGGCCAAGCTCTGATAACTTAATGCTCATGCGGTTCACTTAGCGCTTTCTCAACACTGACAAGCGATTTCAACAAAAGCTCCTCCGTAGCCTCTGGGCTCTCTTCGCCCTTGTTTAACTTCGCGAGATAAATTTGTAATGGCATGTCCAACCACTCCGTTTTATCGTCAACTTCAGGGGATAACGGATGATTTAACAATCGCATAATCTCACTCCGCGCTTCACGCAGAGTCAAACCACAATTGCTAAACGTACTTAACGCTCCGCTCATAACCTCAATATCATTAACCTTCGGTGCTAAACTCTTGTATCTCCAGTAGTGGAATCTCATAGCCGGAAATAGCAAACGGTTAATCACAAAATCATGGTCTTCACGTTCAGGCCCAAACACCTGTTCTTCTGCAACCTCGCGACTCTCTTTAGCCGTGGCTCGCGTGTAATCACTTGTCAATCCTACAAAAATCGGAGGCAATCTGAATGAACTTCGTATCTTCTCACGGTTGGTCTTGTCATAATTATCAAAGAGGCTGTCTTTCTGCTGAGCGTCTCTTAAAGGCTGAAAACGTAAGTGGACAGGGGGGACCGAAGCGTTTTGCGGATTACTCGATTCAAATGGAGCAGCCTCAATCACTAATATCTTGTTAAAACTCTTGCGCCCTCTCATTTCATCGTTAATAAAATCCTCGATACGTTCGACCATGCCAACTCGCAATTCACCTGTTACCAGTAACGCCATAGGCGGCACGGTATTATTCTCGAAGTACTCATAATTCACTTCTTCAGCTTGGCGCGAACCTACAACCGCTAACCAGTTACCAATACAACGTGGCACCCCGTAAGGACTGTACGGACAATATAGCTTAAAGTGGATTATTTGCAGTCGCATCTACACGCCCTGTTACAGAATCAATTATGCGCGGGTCCCCAAATTCTTTAAAGTAAACCTGCTGACCGTCTTTAAGCTGTACATAACGCCTAAATCTCTTACGCGACGAATATTCTTGCAACACATTACTTTCATCATCGCGAATCATATACGTAACGTCCGTATATTCTCGGTCAAGCTGAGTCAACCGCATTTTGTGGCCCTCAATATGTTCAAGCCAGACTATATCGCCTTTGCCATCGCGTATTACTTCCCAATAAGCATTTCCGAGCACCTCTAGGTCGCGCCTAACACGTCGACGCAGTTGCGAATATGGCAGCTCAAAATTGCAGAACTCAAAGAAATGTTCAATAGTTTTGCGTTCATTAATCGCTTCTATATCTTCAGGATCAAAATCAAATGCAGGCTCTAATGTGAAGCCAAAACCATCAATATTCACTTCCATAGCTTCTATACACTGCGATAACACGTTCGAATGTTCTGGAAGTTGCGCTAACCAGTCTAAATCATAAGGTGGCTGAATAATTCCATCTCCATAATATCCCGCAAAGGGATCTGATACGATTTTCCGACTAACAGGAAAATTATTTTCGCGGCCCTTTATCAAATATGCTCTGCTATCCAAACACAAGCACTCTCCCTCTTTCTTTCTTCTTCTCAAGATAACCCCATGCTTGAATATGCGTTGCATAGGAAATTACGTCCACTTGGTCATCATGTGTACCATTAGGAAACGCCAATAATTCAGCTTCTAAATCACTCAGCCATGGCGCATTCTCCAAGTGATACACCATGCCAGCTTCATAGCGTGCAGCCGCGGGAATTGCGCGCGTAAATTTATCAGCGTCAGGCTTTAACTCAATGACAGGTAAACCATCGCGGACTAACTGTTGATAAAGCGTTAAACCCATATTCGCACTTTCAACGCCAACTAATAACGGCTTATACTGATTGTATTTCTGTTTCATTAACACAGGCTGATCCGGACCTTCGAGACGCTCACGCAAAATCTCAAGCACTAGCAGCTCACCGCCAGGACACAATACAAACGTACCTAGCACAAAATAGTCTGCGCTAGTCCTCTTACTACCCGCAACATCGCAAGTCTGAAATATCTTACAGGTTGAAGCATCATAAATTTTGCCATTGACCTTATAGCAATTAGCAACAATTGAAAACGAGCGAAACATTAACGCCCTGAATAAATTGCCATCTGCCGGCCGTGGGTGTCCCTGAAATAGGCTTGCCCATGATCGCGAACCAACGCTCTTTTTCTTATTAGCACACCATACAGAATCAAAACCATGTTCAGGCCATAACGCTTGCCCTTCTTCTCGTCCTAAAATGTCATTATCTTCAGCAAGTGCAGGGAGATTTATAAGCCGCCACGTATTATCTTGTTTCAGCAAACGCCCGACTAAATCGTCCTCATGCCAACGCGTCATAATTATCACAACTCGGCCACCTGGATGAAGTCTTGAACTCAATGTGTCCTGCCACTCCGCCCAAATACTTTCACGATAAGTTAAGCTCTCCGCTTCCTTACGATTCTTAATAGGGTCATCGATAACAAGTAGGTCAGCGCCCTGACCAGTGATTGAGCCGCCAATTCCTGCGCTTATCATTCCACCTGAATGTCCCTCTATACTCCAGTTAGTCAACGTTGCATTATCGCGAGCTATAGTTATGTCAAAAATATCTGCGCCGAACTCCTCTATCTTGCGACGATTAGAGCGTCCGAATCTTTTGGCTAATTCTGCTCCATAACTCACTTCGATAACTCTGCGCTCTGGATTACGGCCGATAAACCATGAGGGAAAACTTTCAGTTACTGTCATTGATTTCCCGTGTCTAGGTGGCATTGTGATAATTAACCGCTCAATTTCTCCTAAGTCAACTTGTTCAAGATAATCACATAATAAATCCAAATGTTTTGCGCGTTTCCAACGTCCATGTGTTACAAGCTCCATATAAGCGCAATAATTCTCACTCGCTACTTTCAGATTTTGAAGTCTCCGTCTTTCTAGTTCCGCTTCTATTAGGTCTATCCTTAGCAGTTCTTCTAGCATTCATCGATATTTCCTTCAATATATTTAGCTCTTCCGTGGAAAGTTTCGTTAAATCGTAAGTGTTAACTTCAAGCGAATTATCTATGCCAGTCACGTCAACTTTATCCGATTGCCCTAACCAGTTCTTGCCCAAGAAAATCAACATTGCCGTATTTTTATCGTCTACAGCTTTCTGATATTGAGCTCTCCTTAATGAAACCATGCCACGACGCCTTTTTTCTCTGAATATTTCGGAAAATTTGCGGCCGTATTCACGTTTACACCAAGCCTCGAGCGTTTTATCATCGCAATCAAACACTGCGCACATTTCCAATAACGTACACTGTATTGCACAAAGGCTCTCAAATAATTTCTTGTCTATCTCTTTATAAGGTCGTCCAGGTCCCATTGTTCACCACCTCTAATTAATTTGATATTTTCATCATGTGTATATTCAGCGTAGCGTCTCACAATCACATCAACAAATTTCGGCTCTAGTTCAATCCCGAAGCAAACTCTGTCAGTTTCACAGCAAGCTATTAACGTGCTGCCACTCCCTAAGAATGGATCAAGCACTATTCCATTCGTCATTGTGGAGTTCTTTATCGGATACGCCATTAGTTGTACAGGTTTCATTGTGGGGTGAAGTTCTGAATGTTGCGGCTT
>CAJOGG010000013.1:0-14503 GCA_905234205.1 uncultured Synergistales bacterium
CGTACACTTATAATTCAAACCCGGAGAATAAAATTTTAGCTGAAGTTCTACAGGGAATGTGGAAGAAAAATCTAGGCGTAGAAGTTGAACTGTTAAACGAAGAGTGGAAAGTTTTTCTTGAAACTCGTCGTAAACGTAATTTTGACATAGCTCGCGATGCTTGGATTTTAGATTTTAATGACGGAGCGAATTTACTTGAGACATTGATTTCGGAGTCAGCGCAGAACAGTACCGGCTATGGCAATCCTGACTTTGATGACGCAATGAGAAATTCTGCTCACGAAATGGACAACGTAAAGCGCATAAATTTTTTGCATGAGGCTGAACGAATCTTAATGGAGGATATGCCCGTAGCACCAATATATTTTTATTCGTCGGGATCGTTACAGAGTAAGCGTGTAAGAAATATTTATAAATCTCCTCGTGGTATTTTGCTTTTCAGAACCGCAGAAGTGATTCAATAAAAAAGCCGCTGTAGAATTTCTCTGCAGCAGCTATCCTAATTTTCATCTTACGAAATCTATTACTCGATCTTGCTTAATGCTTTGCTAAGTGCTTCAACAAAAGCTTTACTGGTTATTGTTGCGCCTGTAACTGCATCAACCTCAGCTGACTTCTTCTCTTTCGCTTCTGCTACAAGTTTCTCAAGAGCGATGTCTCCGATTCCTACGGTCTCTTTGTGTTCTGTTACTTTGATGTCAATGATTTCACCGTTCATAACAGTAACCTGAACTCTTATAGCTCCGCCCATTCCGTTGTCTGATGATCCGTCGTAAGTGTTAGCTCCGTAAGCCGCATTTGCACCGCCTGAACCTGCCGTGTAAGCAAGCTCTACGACTTCAATTTCTTCTCCTCTGGCAAGTGCGTCAAGCTCTTTCTGCTTCTTTGAGTTCGTCATGACTGCAGATGAACCACCACGCTGATTGAAGTAAGAGATTTTGTCGGTCTTTGTTAAGTCGTTTGTTTCTGGACCAGCAAATTCTGGTTTCAAAGCTAAGTCAGCTGTTGCGATTCCGTTCTCATTGACTGAAGCCGCTGAACGTCCAGCGATATAAGCTGAAGTAATTACTCGTCCTAACCCGTGAACATGCATTCCGCCAGCGCTCTCTCCTGCTGCGAAAAGACTTGGGATAGGTTTGCCGTCAAGGTCAAGAACCTGCATACTTCCGTTTGTGCGAAGGCCTGCTAGGGTGTCATGAAGGTTAGGAGTTGCCCATACGCAATAGAACGGCCCTTTCTCGATCTTGTAATCAAGCATAGTACGTCCCCAATCGTCGCCGCCTTTTGCTTCTACAGCAGCGTTAAATCTTGCAATAGTGTCAGCAAGAATCTTGGGATCCATTTTGATATTCTCGTAGTACTTGTTGATAACTTTCGCGGCTAACTCTTCAATCGTATCAGCTTTGAACGCATAGCCATATTCATAGTCAACAGCCTTTGTCATGTCCCAGTCGTTTCGGTCAGCTGCCGCCTGATCAAAAATAGCCCACAGAGGACCACCGTAGCATTCTGCGTTTCCGTCGCCATCTGCATCAATAAATACGCTACAAAACGCCGTTGAGAAAAACTCATAGCTTCGTGGCATTGAACGTGAATTTGTGAGCAAGTCTTCATTTCCGCAACGCTGTCCAAGCATATTAACAACTATCATGCTCTTATAATCCGGCACTATTCCGCGTGATCTGAATAATTTCCAAACCTTGCTGTTTTCGTCAAAGCCGTTGCCATAACCATACTGACAGCCTACACGAGCAGGTGCAACAACGGCCGCGCCATCGTCAACCATGTAACCAGCAACTGACCCCATAGCCGCGCCGATTTTCAAAGCAGCAAGTTCACCAGAGCCGTCCTGATCGGAGAAAGGCATTCCGGCCAAACCGTCAAATTCTGGCCCAAGTCTAGGATCGATCATTGTACGGAAATTCAGATTTCCTATTGAACCACCAGTGCAAATTATTACAGCTTTGTTAGCTTTCACGTATACATTCTCTTTTTTGCAATCAATATTTCCTTCTGAGAAGAAACTTGTTAAGGGCTCTGTCTCGCCTGGAAGAATCGTTGGGCTATAGCTTGCCTGAATTCCAATAACTTTGCCGCTCATAGGATTCTCTCGAATAATGCTATCCATGTGGTAATTCATCAAGAAAGGTACTCCGGCATCACGAAGACTCTTTTCTAATGGGCGCGTTACTCCGATACCGTTGTTCTTTCTTCCAGTAATGTCATTTACCCATTTTGTAGCATCAACGTAGGTCATACGGGCAATTCCATCAGCATCATAGCCACCATCACGATAGTATGAACGTACCATGGGCTCAATATCCTGAACTATAATTCCCTTTTCAATCACGAATTTGTAAGCCTCGGCCATGCTGTTAGCTACGCTTCGAACTACTTCCCTATTGTTGTAGCGTGAGTCCAAAAAACCTCGAGTGTGATCGTAATAGTACAGGTCTGCCGCGTCTTTCACGTTCCATTTTTGCTGATCCACAGTGTAACCGCCAGAATGCATTTGTCCTTCAGAGATAGCAGCATGTCCTCCGCAGTCGTAATTGGCTTCTACGATAAGAACTTTCGCTCCGTCTTCATGAGCCTTTAGAGCCGCAGGTAATCCAGCTCCACCAGCTCCGATAACGACAACATCAGCTTCAAAATCCCATTTGATTTCTTCAGCGCATGCCACCACAGAAAAACCTGCTACAAGTATCATACATGCAGCGAAAGCAGTCAGCCTTTTAAATAAACGCAAACTTTTTGTTGACATAAAAATTCCTCCTTAATGTAATTAGATTGTTTATGATTGTATCATAATTGTTGGAATAACCTTACAGGCTATGACTTAAGGAAATTACTAATTGCTTAATTTATTGTATTTGAGATAATTAACAAAATTCATTGCGGAAGGAGCCTTAACAGGTAAATGAAAAAGTTTATGGATAAAGATTTCTTGCTCTCAACGGACACAGCAAAGTTGCTGTTTCATGAAGTTGCGGAACATTGCCCTATAATCGACTATCATTGTCACATAAGCCCAAAAGAAATTTGGGAGAATCTTCACTACGATAATATCACTCAAGTTTGGCTTGGCGGAGACCACTATAAATGGCGATTAATGCGTTGTGCCGGCGTTCCCGAAAAATTTATAACTGGTGATGCTAGTGCTCACGATAAGTTCCTGGCTTGGGCTAAAGTCTTGGGAAAAGCTATCGGCAATCCCTTATATCATTGGAGTCATTTGGAGTTACGCCGCTTCTTTGACTACGAGGGAATCTTAAACGAGTCTACAGCCGAAAAAGTTTGGGAGCTTTGCAACGAAAAATTACGCCGTCCAGACTTTGGAGTACGCGACTTAATCCGACGCAGCAATGTAGAGTTAATTTGTACAACCGATGACCCAATTGACTCGCTTGAATGGCACGAAAAACTTCACAACGATAAAACATTCTCCACTACCGTACTTCCAGCGTGGCGCCCCGACAAAGCTATGAACATCGAAAAAGATACTTGGCCGGAATATCTCGCTAAACTTGGACAAGTTGCCAACGTAAACATAACGTCATTCAAAACTTTGAAAGAGGCTCTTGTAAATCGCATGGATTACTTCGCAAAACATAATTGTTCATTAAGTGACCACGCTCTTGATTATGTAATGTACGCTCCAGCTTCTGAGGAAGAGATTGAAGAAATTTTTGCGACTCGTCTTGCAGGAAAAGTTCCAACTGATCCCAATTATAAAGCTAAATTCAAAATGGCGTTTATGCTTTTCGTGGCTAAGCAATATCATTCAAGAGGTTGGGTCATGCAGCTTCATTACGGTTGTAGACGTGATAACAATATACCAATGTTTGAACGTCTTGGCCCTGATACTGGTTATGATTGTGTGGATAACAGCGCTCCTTCTTCACAGACAGCACAATTCTTAGGAGAGCTTGAACGCACCGGTGAACTTCCCAAGACAATTTTATACAGTCTTAACGGTAACGATAACGCAGCTATTGACACGATATGCGGCTGTTTCCAGAGTGATGAGGCTGTTTGCAAAATTCAGCACGGTTCGGCATGGTGGTTTGAGGATCATTTTGACGGAATGACTTCACAGTTAAAGACTTTAGCAAGCCTTGGTTACTTGGCCGGTTTTGTGGGAATGTTGACGGACAGCAGAAGCTTTTTGAGTTATCCGCGTCATGAATTGTTCCGCAGAATCTTGTGCAGAATTTTCGGTGAGTGGGTCGAAGGAGGATTCTATCCTGATGATCTTGATACGCTCAAAGAAATTGTCAAAGCAATAAGCTACGGTAACGCGAAAAAATATTTCAACTTCGCCAGCAAATAAATTAATGCCCCCTCGAACAAAAGGGGGGTACTTTTTCTATAACGTCGTGCCAGTCTTGAATATTGCCATGCCTTGAAAACCGTTAATCTCGTTTCGAGTCTTCTTTCCCTCTGCTATTTCCATGACGAATTTGTATAGATCTTCTGCTCGTTCCTGAAGAGTTCCAGATTCAACTAAAGTCCCCGCGTTGAAGTCAATCCATTTTGCTTTATGTTGAGCCAGTGTTGAGTTGCTGGAAATTTTTACTGTAGGTACAGGACAGCCAAAAGGAGTTCCACGACCTGTTGAGAATAATACAATCTGTGCGCCTGCTGCTGCTAATGCCGTGGAGGCCACTAAATCATTTCCTGGTGCTGATAATAAATTCAAACCGTGTTTGCTGACTTGTTCGCCGTAAGATAAAACATCAACAACTGTAGCAGAACCGCTCTTTTGTGTACAGCCTAAAGCTTTATCTTCAAGTGTAGTAATTCCTCCAGCTTTGTTGCCCGGTGAAGGATTCTCATAGACTGGTTGGCCGCTCGCTTCAAAATAGTGTTTGAAGTCGTTGATGAGCTTGACTGTTTTATCAAACGTTGCATTATCTTCACAGCGATTCATTAATATCGTTTCTGCTCCAAACATTTCCGGGACTTCAGTTAATATCGTACTGCCTCCACGAGCTATTAACAGATCCGAGAAGCCGCCGATTGTCGGGTTAGCCGTTATACCTGATAAGCCGTCACTGCCGCCGCACTTCAAGCCCACTATCAGCTTTGACGAATCGCAAAGGACTCTTTTATCCTGACGCATAATCGCAGCTAATTCCTCGAGCAGCTTGTATCCCGTTTCTAATTCGTCTTCAACGTCTTGGGAGATTAAAAATCTTGTCCTCGTCGAATCAAAATTTCCCATGCGTTTCTGAATTTCACTTACGCCGCTATTTTCACAACCAAGTCCAAGAACTAAGACTCCTCCTGCGTTCGGGTGAGTCGCTAAATTTGCAAGTATTGTACGTGTATGTTCTTGGTCGTCGCCCAATTGTGAGCAGCCATAAGGGTGAGTAAATGCTCGCACGTTTTCAACACCTTGGCCAAGTAAAGATTTAGCTTTCTGCGCAAGAGTCTCCGCAATGTCATTCACACAGCCAACTGTAGGAATTATCCAGAGTTCATTACGAATCCCGACAGAACCATTAGCTCTCTTATAACCTTTGAAGAACGTATGCTCTTGACTTTGTAGAGTCGATTTCACTGGATTATACGTATAAGTTAAACCGCTGCTTAAAAGTGTCTTGAGATTGTGTGTATGAACATGACTTCCAGCTTTTATATCAGCAATTGCTTGCCCGATCGGAAAACCGTATTTTATGACAGGTTCACCAGCATCAATATCTCTTAATGCAACTTTATGCCCCATTGTAATATCCTCGTTAAGTGTCACAGAGCAAGACGCTCCAGAAACAGGCACAACACTACCCGCAGTTAGAGGAGTTAAGGCCACGGCAACCATATCATTATCGTGAATGCGAATTAACTCGTTCATAAAATTCCCCCTTAAAAACTCTGAATTTCTGTATATATTACAATTACATTTCTTTATCGCGTAATGTTATCATTACTCAAATTTTCCAACTTAGGAGGAATAATATGGACAAAATTTTTGATCGTTTCCATGCGATAGGAATTATACCTGTTGTCGTGTTGGACGATGCTAAAGACGCTTTACCATTGGGAAAAGTGCTTTGTGATGGTGGTTTGCCCTGTGCAGAGGTTACGTTCAGAACTTCGGCGGCCGCTGAAGCAATAGCTACAATGTCTAAAGAATTTCCCGAAATGTTAGTGGGAGCTGGCACGGTTTTAACGACTGAACAGGTTGATAGGGCAATATCGGCTGGAGCGAAATTTATCGTAAGCCCTGGTTTTGATCCTGTCGTAGTGAAATATTGTCTTGAGAAAAATATCCCAGTAACTCCTGGAACTCAAACAGCTAGCGAAATGTTAGCCGCTATGAATCTCGGGCTTAAGGTTGTGAAATTTTTCCCCGCAGAAACTTCAGGAGGTCTCGCAAGCATTAAGGGCATCGCCGCAGCTCTTACGGAATTAAAATTTATGCCAACCGGTGGAATTAATGCCAAAAATGTAAGAGATTATCTTGCGTTCGATAAAATCATAGCGTGTGGAGGAAGCTGGATGGTCAAGAAAGATTTAATCAAGGCCGGCAAATGGGAAGAACTATCAGCTTTGGTCAAGGAAGCTGCAAATATCGTGAAAGAAATTCGAGGTTAATAACATGAAATTAGAACTAAATCTTAGAGAGCAATATACTTTTGACGCGGTCAGTTTGGGCGAAGTTATGTTGAGGCTTGACCCGGGCGAGGGACGAATCAGAACAGCAAGATCTTTTCGTGCTTGGGAAGGCGGAGGAGAATATAACGTAATTCGCGGACTCCATAAATGCTTTGGCATGAAGACTGCCGTTATAACATCGTTTGCTGATAACGAAGTCGGAAAACTCATGAAGGACTTTATCGAACAAGGCGGAGTAAGCACAGATCTTATTTACTGGAAGAAGACTGACGGTATCGGACGAATTTGCAGAAACGGAATTAATTTCACTGAACGAGGCTTCGGAATAAGAGGCGCAGTAGGTTGTTCTGACAGAGCTAACACGGCAATATCTCAAGCTACCCCCAAGGATTTCGACTTTGAATATATTTTTGGTAAACTCGGAGTACGCTGGCTTCACACAGGCGGAATTTACGCGGCACTCTCTGAACAGGCATGTGATACAGTTATCGAGGCTTGTAAGATTGCTAAGAAATACGGCACATTAATATCTTATGACCTCAATTACAGGCCCTCAATGTGGAGCGCAATAGGTGGTCAGGCCAAGGCTCAGGAAGTCAACAAAGAAGTAGCAAAGTATGTTGATGTAATGATAGGTAACGAAGAAGATTTCACAGCTTGTTTGGGATTCCAGATTGAAGGTAACGACGCTAACTTGAAGGAACTGAATATCGAAGGCTACAAGAAAATGATCTCCGAAGCAGCTAAAACTTACCCGAACTTCAAAGCAGTAGCAACGACTCTTAGAACGGTAAGAACAGCTACGGTAAACGACTGGAAAGCATTATGCTGGGCAGGCGGCGAGATTTACATGTCAAAAGCTTATGACGGCCTCGAAATCATGGACAGAGTAGGCGGTGGCGATTCATTTGCTTCAGGACTCGTTTATGGCTTAATGACAACAGGCGACCCGGAGAAGGCTGTAAATTATGGTGCTGCACACGGAGCTTTAGCAATGACAACACCTGGTGATACTTCAATGGCCAGCGTCGGAGAAGTTGAAGCAATAATGGGCGGAGCTGGAGCTAGAGTGAAGCGTTAATGTTGGATGAAATAGAGAGGCGATTTTATGCAACAATTAAAATATGACATTCTGAAAAATTCTGGCTATGATGGCTACATTCTGAAAGATGCTCCGGAAAAAGTTATGCAGTTCGGTGAAGGGAATTTCTTGCGCGCGTTCGTTGATTATTTTATCGACATTGCTAACGAGAAAGCCGCCTTCAATGGAAAAGTTGTACTGGTTCAGCCTATAGCTTCAGGATTATCAGAAATTATCAACAAACAGGAAGGATTATACACGCTTTATCTACGAGGCTCTGAAAATGGTCAAAAGGTTGATAAGAAACGCGTTATTTCTGCCTGCAGTCGTGCCCTTAACCCCTATGGCGAATGGGATAAAGTTTTAGAATTAGCACGAAGCAAAGATTTAGATATAATCGTAAGCAATACCACAGAAGCCGGAATTGTTCACGACACGGAAAGCAAGTTCGACCAAGTTCCGCCCGTAAGTTTTCCCGCGAAATTAACACGAGTCCTTTACGAGAGATTCAAAGCCGGCTGTAAAGGTGTAGTGATTCTTAGCTGTGAACTTATCGACAACAACGGCAAAGAGTTATTACGCTGTGTGAATCAATATATTGACGATTGGAAAAATGAACTTGATGACGCTGAAAGATTCCGCAAATGGGTTAATGACGAGAATGTATTCTGCTCAACGTTGGTTGATAGAATCGTCCCGGGAAGAATCAGAGACAACAAAGAGCTTGAGGCCTTAAACACTGCCAACGGTTACGAGGATCAATTAATTGATGTCGGTGAAGTTTTCGGCGTGTGGATAATCGAAGGCCCTGAAGGCTTGGAGTCACGTCTGCCATTTAAGAAAGCTGGCGTTCCTGTTCACGTTGTTGCTGATGTAACACCTTACAAGAAACGCAAAGTGAGAATCTTAAACGGAGCTCACACGGGCTTTGTTTTGGGAGCATACCTTGCTGGCTATGACATTGTCCGCGACTGTATGCACAACGATAATATCCGCGGTTTCATGAACAAAATGCTCTACGACGAAATTATCCCGACTCTTCCGCTTGAGAGAAAAGATCTTGAAGACTTTGCTTCATCAGTCCAGGACAGGTTCAATAATCCCTTCATCAATCACGAATTAATCAGCATTTCCCTGAACTCTACGTCAAAGTGGAAGGCTCGTAACATGCCAAGCTTGTTAGAATACGTTCAGAAATATAGCAAGCTCCCGAAATGTTTAGCAATGAGTCTAGCGGCCTACATAGCTTTTTACTCAAACGATATTCAGGAACTTTCGGACAAAGGGCTTGTGTGTAAACGACCGGACGGGAAAATTTATACAATCAGCGACGATAGATGGGCACTCGAATTTTTCTATGAGCACCGCAACGATTCACCGGATAAATTAGTTCATGCTGTTCTTGCTAACAAACAAATGTGGGATCAAGATTTGAGTCTAATTGCAGGCTTAGAAGAGTTTGTTGTAAACGCGTTAAAGAAGATTCGCTCTAACGGTGCTGAAAGTGCGTTTGCAAGTGTATTGTAGTAAAATATTTTCATCACACATACATTATTTCATTAAGGAGGCTATTTTTATGAAAAAGTTTCTCGCTTTATTAATCGCTGCTCTCGTTGTTATGGGAGCTACCACAGCTTTTGCTGATCCAGTTACGTTAGTTTATGCCGAAGTCAATCCCTTGGATACAATCGTTGGCCAAGTTGCGACAACTTTTAAGCAGAAGGTAGAAGAAATATCGGGCGGAGAAATCAAGATCGATGTTCAGGCATCAGGCGTTCTTGGAACTGAAGCACAGTTGCTTGACGGAATGCTTAGCGGTGGCGACACAGTTGACATTATGAGAATCTCTGCGTTTGCTTTATCAAGTTATGGCTGCCAGAAAGCTATGTTGCTCTCAATTCCTTACACGTTCGTGAGCCGTGAACATTTCTGGAAGTTTGCCAACAGTGATTTAGCCGCTGAATTCTTGGCCGAACCCCAGCAGATCGGACTCCCATTAAGAGGCATTTGCTACGGTGAGGAAGGTTTCAGACATTTCTTCTTCAAAGACGCCGTTAGCAGCATCAAAGATCTTAAGGGCAAAAAGATTCGTGTATCCGAAGACCCAATCATGACCAGCATGGTTAGAAATCTTGGAGCTAATCCGACAGTCGTCAACTTCACCGAACTTTACAGCGCATTGCAGACCGGAGTAACTGACGCAGCCGAACAGCCAATCGCAAATTATCGTTCAAACGCTTTCCAGGAAGTCGCCCCGTACTTAATGCTTGACGGCCATACACTCGGAGCCATTCAGATTATCGTAGCTGACACAGGTTGGAGAAAACTCAACGACCAGCAGAAAGCTTGGATCATGGAAGCCGCAAAATACACCCAGCAGGAGAACGCAAAAATTTCCGAAGCCGCAGAAGCCAAAGTTTTGGAAGCTCTTAGAACAGGCGGTACTCATATTGTAGAAGTCAATGACAAATCAGAATGGGTTGCAGCATGCCAGGATACAATCAAGCGTAATACTTCAAGCCAAGCAGCTCTTTATCAGAAGATCGTAGACCTTCAGTAATCAACACTTAAATCAATTAAAATGTAATGGCGCATCGGAGAAACTCTGAAATATGAAACACTCCCTTGCGCTATTTTTATAGCTTAGCGACAGAAAGGAACAGGTGAAAATTTGTGATTAAACTTTTAAGAAAGTTATTCGATTGGACAGACGCGTTCATGATGTTTATCTGCAAAATACTTTTAATCGGCGACGTTGCTATTACAGCTATGGCAGTTGCAGGACGCTATATATCATTCATTCCTGACCCAGCATGGAGTGAACAAATGGTTCTGACTTTCATGTGTTATATGGCAATGTTATCGGCTACGTTAGCAATCAGAAGAGGTGCTCATATACGAATGACTGCATTTGATGCTTATCTCCCTAAAGGACTCGTAAAATTCCTTGACGTCCTTGCAGATATTGCTGTGCTGGCTCTTGGAATTGTGTTGCTTGTATATGGAATCAAAGTCTGTAATTCTCCGTTAGCTCGTTTTGGCAGATACGAATCACTCCCGCAGTTAAGCCGAGTATGGATGTACTTGCCTATACCTATTGCAGGCGCGGGCATGGCTATATTTGAGCTTGAACAATTATTCCAAAAATTTTACAAGGAGGCCGAATAATGAATTACGCATTGAGTGCTGAAGATATTTCTACGTTGATATTGCTTGGAAGTTTCCTGATAATGATTTTACTGCGTTTCCCGATTGCTTATGCTGTTGGACTCTCTACGGTGTTCTGTCTGCTCTCACAGGGGCAAGCACTCGTTACTCTGCCTCAACAAATGATAAAGGGCATATGGTCATTCAGTTTGATGGCTGTCCCGTTCTTTATCACTATGGGAGTACTTATGGGAAGTGGTGGAATTTCGGATAAGCTAATTGCGCTGGCTAATTCGTTAGTTGGTTGGATGCGCGGCGGCTTGTCTATGGTCAACATAGTTGCTTCTTACTTCTTCGGCGGCATATCGGGTTCGGCTTCGGCTGATACAGCTTCACTAGGTTCGATATTAATTCCAATGATGACGGATCAGGGCTATGACGCAGACTTCTCAACCGCTGTAACAATTACTTCATCATGTGAAGGCTTGTTAGTTCCTCCGAGTCACAACATGGTCATTTATGCAACAACGGCCGGCGGAGTATCTGTAGGAGCTTTGTTCATGGCAGGTTATCTTCCCGGAGCATTGCTTGCGATTTCGTTAATGGTCGGCTCGTATATAATCTCGGTCAAACGTCATTATCCCAAGGGTGAGCCTTTCAGCATGAAAGTTTTCCTGAAACAATTGCTTGAATCATTCTGGGCGTTGGCAGCAATTTTGATCGTAGTAGTAGGAGTCGTAGGCGGTGTATTTACTGCGACTGAATCGGCGGCTATCGCTGTGGTATATTCATTGCTCGTGTCATTGTTCATATACAGGGGACTGACATTGAAAGGCGTATGGAAGGCTTTAGATACATGCGTGGAGACGTTGGCAATAGTTTTGATCTTGATAGCGACTTCTGCGGCTTTCGGTTATTGTTTGACAGTGTTACACGTTCCGGCCAAGGCTGCTAATCTAATCACTAGTATCTCTAGCAATCCTATAGCTATTGCTCTTATGTTGAACGCGATTTTGTTGGTGTTAGGCTGCATAATGGACATGGCCCCGATAATTCTTATTGCGACCCCGATTTTGTTGCCCGTAGCTCAATCAATAGGCATAAGCACAGTACAATTCGGTATCATGGTAATTCTTAACTGCGGTATCGGATTATTGACGCCTCCAGTTGGTTCGGTGTTATTCATTGGAGCTGCCGTAGCGAAATTGCCGATGGAGAAGGTCGTGAAAGCTACATTGCCATTCTATATTTGCATGTTGATAACGCTGTTGTTAATAACGTTTGTCCCGCAAATTAGCTTGTGGCTTCCTGCGTTGTTCGGATATTCAGTATAGAGACACAATAATCCCCCTCCACACGTAACAGCATGAAGGGGGCAAATTTTTTACATATACTTCTTCAATGTCGCTCTGACAGCTCCGGGGCCTGCCAATAACTCTTTGAACATTCCTTCAACTTTTCCAGCGAGTCCAACCTCTTTGAGATTCACGCCGAATAAATTTTTGTTCTCCAGTATTGAATCAAGCACACCATTTGCGCTTTCAGGTTCACCGAGCTTAACATTCTTCAACGTCGCCTGAAGTTCCGTGAGCATAGGATCAGGACTTACTTGCATTTCCTTGCCTTCATCATCAACGCCCAACAGATAACGAAGCCAGCCAGCCAACGCTAAAGGAATAGCCGTGAGTGAAGCCGGGGATAATTTCGAGTCAGCTTGATAACTCTTGAGAGTCTCACCGAAACGCACGGGGATTTTCTGACTTGTGTCAGTTGCGATTCTTTGCGGTGTATCGGGCATAAACGGATTCGGTAAACGCTGTGTAATAACCTCGTCAATAAACGCGCGAGGATTGAGAATTTTGGGATCCGTAACAACTGGAAGTCCTTCGGTGTATCCGATACGCTCAACGAGAGTCTTTAGTTCACGGTCGTTCATTTCATCGGCTATCTTCTCGTAACCAAGCAAGCAACCATAAACAGCTAATGCCGTATGCAACGGATTCAAACAGGTTGTAACTTTCATACGCTCGGTATTGTTCACTGTGTCGCGATCAGTCATGTAAACGCCAGCTTTCTCAAGCGCGGGACGACCATTCGGGAATCTATCCTCAATAACCAGATACTGCGGGACTTCAGCATTTACAAACGGAGCTATATACGTATGCTTTGACGTAATAATCGGTGCCATCTCTTCAACGCCAAGCTGTGTTAATTCGTCCTTAACCGAGTCTGCTGGGCGGGGGGTAATCTTGTCAATCATGCTCCACGGGAAACTTACCTGTGACTCGTCAGAAATCCACGCCGTGAATTCCTTATCAACAAAGCCGCGTTTTTCCCATGCGTTTGCTATTTCGAGGACGCTTGCGCGCAATTTTTCTCCGTTATGGCTGCAATTGTCCATGCTCACAACAGCTATAGGGGTTGCTTCAGCTCTGAAACGTTCCAACAAGAGAGACGCTGTTATACTCATTGCGTGGTGAGGTTTATCCGGGCCGGAGGATATATCATTCTCAACGACCTTTAGTAAATCCCCGTTCATATCTCTCAACGCGTAACCTTTTTCAGTTATCGTGTAACTGACCATTTGAAGCGAAGGAGACACGAAAATTTTGCGCAGTCTTTCCCATTCTGATGAGTTGCTGACATCGGCTCTTACTCCTCGAGCTATAGAAGCTATGATTGATTTATCGGTATTGCCGTCCGGTTTAAGACTTACCATTAAGGTCATGCTGTCATGAGGATCATAGATTTTGTCGATAATCTCATAATCAAACGTTTCAGCCGCTATAATGCCTTTATCGCTCAAACCTTCATCAAGCAAACGTTGTTGAAGTCCAGCTATGAATCCACGGAAAATATTTCCAGCCCCGAAATGAATCCATACAGGCTTTTCTTCGGTAGCAGAGCACATTTTCTGCCAGTCAAATTTTGGAAGAGTAACGCCGATTTTTTCCCACGAGCTTTTCTCCTGCAAGCCTTGATAATTTAATCTCATGCCTTGGCCTCCTTGTCGATAGCTTCCCAAAGTCCATTGAGATACGCAGCTCCTAAAGCTCTATCATAGAGTCCATAACCCGGGCGAGCTTGTCTTAAACCGTCAGCTTCTTCCCAAATCATTCTGCCGTGGTCGGGACGTATGTAAGTATCCGGGCAAGTCTCGTAAATCGCTTTCATGATTGCATACATGTCAAGATCGCCAGTTGATGAGAGGTGTGCAGCTTCACGGAAATGATGATGCCCCAAAAATTTCACGTTGCGTACGTGCATTGCGCCTATACGATTCATGCTTCCGAAGTGACGAATTATTGACGGAATATCGTTATCAGGATTAGAGCCAAGTGATCCAGTGCACAAACATACAGAATTAGCCGGTGAATCATGAAGAGATACGATCTTGTCATAATCGGCTTGACTGTGAGCAATTCTAGGAAGTCCGAAGATCGGCCAAGCTGGATCATCAGGGTGACAAGCCATACGCACGCCTACTTCTTCACATACGGGAATAACTGCATCAAGGAAATATTTGTAATTCGTGCGCAGGTTGTCCGGGGTCATACCCTCGTATTGCTTTAACGTTTTCTCAAGAAGTGCTAGTCTTTCAGGTTCCCAGCCTGGCAGAGTAAATCCGTGTGAGTCTTCTGCGGTCTTGCGTAC
>CAJOGG010000013.1:14516-18671 GCA_905234205.1 uncultured Synergistales bacterium
TAACACGCGCTAAATCCGTCCTTAACCAATCGAATACAGGCATGAAATTGTAGATTATTACCTTGACTCCATATTTCGCTAAAGTCCTTATGGTCTTAACGTAGTTCTCGATGTATTCATCACGTGAGGACAAGCCCATTTTTATATCCTCATGAACGTTTACACTTTCGATAACTTCGAGTTCAAGTCCTGCTGCATGAACTTCATCAACAAGTGCTTTAACCTCTGCTTCTTCCCAATTTACACCGGCCGGCTTGTCTAACAGTCCCATTAATCCGGTCATGCCTGGAATTTGCTTGATATACTTCAGTGATATAGGATCCGAGTTACTCCCATACCAACGAAATGTCATTTTCATAGTGTTTTTACCTCCTGCAAATTAATCGAACATCAAAGAAATTTTCCTTATTGAAGGATCGCGGCTGTCTACGAAATCAAAAGCCTTTTGAGCTTCCAAGAACGGGAACGTATGGGATACTGCGCCATTCAAGTTTACTTTGCCTTCATTCACGAGCTTAATTACTTCGCCGAATTTTCTGTTCTGCAATTTCGAACCACGTATATCAAGTTCTTTTGACATTATAACAAATTGATTCATTTCATCAGGCGCAATACTAAAGCCCATTGTTATGACTCTCGTAGCGTTGCCAGCAGCTTTACATGCGTTCAATAAACTACCCTTTACACACGCTGCATCAATTGTTACTGTTGGGCCATAGCCTCCTGTTAATTCCTTTGCGCGTGCAACCATATCTTCAGTGCGTGAATTTATCTTTGCCGTTGCTCCGTTCTTCAAAGCCTCGTCAAGTTTTGGCTCATCAATATCAGCTACGATTATGCTGTGAGGATTAAACAACTTAACGATTCTTAACAAACTGCTGCCTAGAGCTCCAGCACCAATTATTAACACGTCGTCTTCGCTCTCAAGCTGAGCACGTGAACAGGCCTGTACTGCGATAGTAGTCGGCTCAATCATGACGGCGTCTTTGTATTCGAGAAAGTCAGGAATGATATAGCAATCTTTTTCAGGTACAGCTATAAATTCTCTGTAGCCTCCATCAATGTGTACACCTCTAACCTGTAAATTGTGACATACATTCGGGCGGGATTTTCTGCAAGCGTAACAATGTCCGCATGCGACAACTTGATCAATTATTACACGTTCGCCGACCTTACGAGTTTTTACGTTAGAGCCCGTTTCTACTATCTCGCCGAGACAATCTCATGACCAATTACTCTTGGGTAAGTAGCGGCTGCGTTGGTGCCGTGATAGATTCCTACATCAGAACCACAAATACCTGAAGCTTTAACTTTAATGAGAACATTATTATGTTCATCTATTTCGGGCTTGGGCATGTCGATAATTCTTAACTCATTGGGTTTTACGATTTGTACTGCTTTCATAGCGTTCACCTCTTAAATTCCATATAACAATCCCCCTAACCATAATGTAACTGGCGGAAAATATGTTACTAATAATAACACTACGAAGTTGCAGATTAAGAACGGTATTATAGCTTTTGTGCCTTGAGCGATTGAGATTTTACCGATTGAACTTGTGATGAATAAACATACACCTACTGGAGGAGTTGTTAATCCGATAACAAGATTAAGAACGCACATAACACCGAACTGAATAGGGCTGACTCCGATTGACGTAACGACAGGGAGTAATACAGGAAACAAAATTGTCAAAGCCGCTATAGTTTCCATGAAACAGCCTACGAATAACAAGAATATGTTGATTATTAATAGGATAACGAATTTATTTGTGGTAACAGAAAGAATCCAGTTCGCTATCATTGTGGGGATTTGTTCTTTTGTGAGAACGTAAGCAAAAACGTTAGCAAAACCGACAAGTACCATTATTCCGGCCGCGCCGACCATTGAGTCTCGAATGACAGCAAGAGCCATTTTTACGTTAAGTTCCCTGTATATAAAGAACCCAACGAATAAAGCATATAACACAGCAATGATTGAAGCTTCTGTTGATGTTACGATTCCCGTTAAGATTCCGGCTAAAATTATCACCATCATTAACAATGCCCAGAACGCTTCACGGAAACTTGCGCGCTTTTCATTTTTTGGATAATTGCGTTTGACTGAGATAACCCACGCTACAATCATCATACCGAGTCCCATTAATATTCCAGGGATAACTCCGGCAACGAACATTTTAGAGACGCTAATTCCGGTTAAAGTTCCTGCCATGATCATTGGAACCGACGGAGGAATTATAGGCCCGATACATGAGCTCGCAGCAGTTACTGCCACTGAATAGTCAGCATCATAGCCATCTTTAACCATTGCAGGGATTAATATTCCGCCTAGTGGAGCAGCATCGGCCGCAGCAGTTCCAGATACTCCAGCGAATATCATTGACGCACCAATGTTAGCAAGACCAAGTCCACCGCGTATATGTCCTATAACTTTGTCGCAAAATCTCACAATCTGATAAGTTATTCCGCCAGTGTTCATTAAATTTCCAGCTAGCATAAAGCCAGGAATACAAAGCAGTGTGAAACTATCAAGGCCGTAGAAAAATCTTTGCGCAAAAGTTACAAGCGGCATGTTCTCAAGAATGAAGTACAACAAACTCGAAATGCCCAAGCAATAAGCAACAGGAACACCAAAAAGCTCAAGAATAATACAGCAACGCTCATTCCGTAACGACCTCCTCAATGTCATAATTTCCGATAGTCTGTTCTTCAGGGGACTTCGATAATTCTTTCGTATCAGTTCCGAACAGCAAGAGAATTATTCTTATGGCGTACGAAATAGCTTGAAGTATCACGAACAATAGCACGGAGAAATTAATAAACTGCATGGGAATCTGCATAGCTGTTGATACCATTCTGAAGCGAAGAAATACGAATTTTGGCACGGAATAATACGCGAGATAGACATCAAATATTATGAGAATAAGACAAACGAGAATTTCATAACATTTCTTGAAGCTTGCTGGAAATTTTGAGGTAAGAATATCTACTCGGGCATACTCGTCCTTCATTGAGACAGCACCAGCACCAACGGCAACGGAATAAATAAACAGATAGCGTGCGGCCTCTTCTGTCCACGATGGAACAAACGGGAGGAACGTACGACTAAAGACTTGAATAACAACTGCACCAATATAGCCAATCATTCCGATTACGGCCAAGAATGATAACAGCCAGTAATAGATTTTTGTCAGAATTTTCATGATTAATAAACTCTCCTTGAGGCTAAAAAAATACCGATGCGGAGAAAACTCACACACCGGCAATAATTTTTATTTATTTGGGTTCTACTGCTTTGATCTTGTCGTAAAGAGGCTTGAGATATTTATATTCCCCGGCCATTAATTTCTGCATTGCTCCATCGGCTAGTTTTGCAAATGCTGCTTGGTCTACATCGTTAACAATCGTCATTCCCTTGGATTTCAAGAAGTCCTCAAGCTCCGACTCGTCCTTCAAGAATAATTCATGCTCATAGGCCTGCATTTCTTTGCCAACTTCACTATCACTAACTATCTTCTGAAGGTCTGCTGGTAAAGCCTGATAGCTCTGTTCAGCCATAGCGAAATACAACCATGTGCGTAAATGTTCGGTCTTGCATAAATATTTCTGGACTTCATAAAAATTCCCTGATTTAATCATAGCAAGCGGGTTTTCCTGACCTTGAATAGTTCCGCTTTGAAGACTTGTGAAGACCTCAGAGAATGCCATAGGTGTTGGTTTTGCTCCGAATGACTCAAATGTTGATACCGTAATTGTAGAAGCCGGGGTACGGATAATCATTCCCTTAATGTCTTCTGGAGTCTTTATAGCTTTGTTGGCTGTAACATCACGAGGTCCACGAACGAAATAGGCAAGGCACCTGAAGCCCGCTCCGTCCATAAGCATTAAGTTTTCGATCTCTTTGCCGATTTCTCCGCCCGCAACTGCTTCAACATGAGCATCACTCGTCATCAAATAAGGCACGCCCAAGATACCAAGTTCGGGTACATAAGTCATCATTGACTCGCCTGTAATGACAATATCAACGCCGCCGCCGGTTAATGCTGACTGGATAGTGTCGATCTCGTTTCCAAGCTGGCTGTTAGGATAAATCTTGACTTCAATTTTGCCTTCGGAACGTTTCTCGACTTCCTGCTAGAAGAACTCACACGCTTTG